>JAYUWQ010001038.1:0-6435 GCA_043753485.1 bacterium | reverse complement strand
GTCGAGGTCGAGGCTGAAGAGGAAAATGTTATAACTGAACTGGTGGGCCTTGGGGGAGAGACGGCGGTGCATGACGCTGCACTCGTAGAGGCAGGTGCCGGGGCCGTGGGGAGAGAGCATGGATTTTTGAGGATACGGCCCGGAGGACTGATAGGTTCCGCTTTTTCAGGACCATCCGGCGGGGAGGTTTCCCTGCAGGACGGCGCGGGCGCAGTCGAGGCCGCTGGTGAAACCGTCCTCGTGGAAGCCATATCTGAACCAGGCGCCGGCGTAGTAGGTGGTTTGCTCAGGGTGGAGCGAATTGAGGGCTGGGAGCTCGGATTGCGCTTTGATGGCCGGGAGATCGAAAAGGGGGTGCTCGTAGTCGATGCGGCGGAGGACTTTGGCGGGGTCGATGCGGTCGTGGCAGTTGAGGGAGACGAAGTAGTTTTCCTTTTCCGAGACGCGCTGGAGGCGGTTCATCCAATAGTGGGTGGTGGGGAGGCTTTCGCCGTTTTTACCGGTATCGAGCCGGTAATTCCACGCGGCCCAGCAGCGGGGGGTGCGGGGCATCAGGGAGGGGTCGGTGTGGAGGGTGGCCGTGTTGGGTTGATAGGCGAACTGGGAGAGCAGCCGGGTTTCCTGCCCGGTGGGATCGGCAAGGAGGGGGAGGGCCTGGTCGCCGTGGCAGGCGAGAATGACTTTGTCGAAGACCTTGGGCGGGCCGTCGTGAAAGTGCAGAGTGGCGGAGCCGGGGGTGCGGCTGACGCGGGTGACGGCGCGGTTCCGGTGAATCCGGCCGGCAAAAGGGGCGGTGATTTTCCTGACGTAACTTTGGGAGCCGCCGCTGACGGTCCACCACTGGTGCTGGGTGCTGAGGCCAAGGAACCCATGATTGTGCCAGAAGCGCAGCAGGGTGAGGGCGGGGAAGGCCTCCATCTTTTCAGGCGGCGTGCTCCAGACGGCACTGCTCATGGGGACGAGGTAGTGCTGGAACATGTCCTCGCCGTAGCCGCGGGCATCAATGTACTGGCGGAGGCTCATGCTGGCCCATTTCGGTTCGGTCAGGGCGGGCACCGCTTCGGTATTGAAGCGGTTGATGGCAAGGAGCAGTTTCCAATGCCGGGGGCGGAGCAAGTTGCGCCGTTGGCCGAAGAGCAGGTTCAGGCTGCCACCGTTGTATTCCAGATTCGTGGGGACGTGCTGGACACTGAAGGACATGTCCGTCTGCTGGGTGGCAACATCGAGTTCCTGGAAAAGCCTGACGAGGTTCGGATAGGTTGCGTGGTTGAAGACCATGAATCCCGTATCAATGGGCACCGGCCGGCCGGCTTCCTCCACGGTGATGGTGTTGGTATGGCCGCCGGTGTAGTCGTTTTTCTCGAAGAGGGTGAGTTCGTGGTGGGGATGGAGAAAGTGGGCGGCCCCGAGCCCCGCGATGCCGGTGCCGATGATTGCGATGCGGGCCATGGGGATGGGGGTTCAGTTTTAGGAATTCTGGTTTTCAGCGCCCAGCCACGCTGGGGTGCGTCGGATTACGGGGATGGGAGCGGATTGGATGGGGGAGACCGAAAAAAAAGCCTGCTCCTTGGAGGGAGCAGGCTTTGCAGGGGAAGTTGCGGTCAGTGCGTATGGGCTTCGTTGTAAACAGAGCGGGGTACTGGTTTCAAGTCCCAGATCAGGCCCAGTTTGGACATGAGCTTGAGGCCGTAGTAGGTGAGGTCGATCTCCCACCAGTAAAAACCCTGACGGGTGCTGCCCATGTAGCGGTGGTGGTTGTTGTGCCAGCCTTCGCCAAGGGTGATGAGGGCGAGCCAGAAGTTGTTGCGGCTCTGGTCGGTGGTTTTGAAGCGCTGTTTGCCCCAGACGTGGGCGAGGCTGTTGATGAAGAGGGTGCCGTGGAGGAGGAAGATGGTGCTGACGAAGAAGCCCCAGACGAACAGTTGGCCGCCGTTGGTGCCGAGACCGGGAGCGTATTTTTCCAGCAACCAGCCGGTGCCATAAAGGGTGAGGCCGAGCAGGGCGGGGATGATGAGATCAAAGCGGTTCAGGAAGACCAGCTCCGGATATTTGGCAAGGTCCTTCACGGCGCGGTAGTCGGTGGGGAAGTTCTTGCTGCTGGTCATCCAGCCGATGTGGCTCCAGACGAAACCGTAAACCAGAGCAGAGTGCGGATCTTCCGGGGTGTCCGAGTGCTTGTGGTGGTGGCGGTGGGTGGAAGCCCACCAGAGGGCGCCGCGCTGAATGGCCAGATTACCCCAGCAGGCGAGAATGAACTGCATGAACCGGGAGGTCTGGAAGGTGCGGTGGGAAAAATACCGGTGATAAAATCCGGTGATGGCGAACATGCGCAGGACGTAGAGGAAGGCGGCGACGGCGACGGCGGTCCAGCTCCAGCCAGTCCAGATGACCCCCAGGCAGCCGACGTGCAGGAAAACGAAGGGCAGGGAGCGGCGCCATTCAAATTTGTCAGGTTTGGCGCGGGCGGCTTCCGGGCCACCGGGGAAGTGATCGGAGTCAAACCATTGACGGACGGTGATGCCGACGCGGCTCAATAAAGAGGGGCGACGGAAAGTGCGATGCTCGGACATGGGGGCGTGTAGGGGTGGCGCGGGAGGGGTTGCCTGGATACGGCACGTTGTCTATAAATGCCTGATTGGCGTTTGCCAAACGACTAAAGTGGCAATTGACCGGGAGGCTGAAGGATTTTCAACGGGCGATTTGGACTTCCCCACTGGCCAATTGTTCGCGGGTTTGTGGGACTTTGGCGAACTTTCCGGGGTCATATCCCTGCGCTTCGAGGCGGCTCAGGAGAGCGGCATAAGTGGGGTTGGGCAGGGTTTTTCCACGGGCCATGATCCACCCATACTTCCGGGAGGGATGCCCGATGACCGTCCATTGGTAGTCCGGATCGAGATCGATGACGAGGTAGGCGACTTTGAGGAAAGGGAGGAAGCGGACCCGCCATTCGGCGTTGGTTTCCTTGTTTTTCACCTCCGCCGTGAAGGCCATTTTCTTCTGCGGGGCGTCGAACGATCTTTTACGGAAGGCAAAGCCGTTGTCGATGATGCCATCCGGCCGGAGCTGGTAGGACTCGATGGAGTCCACGTTGCCGCGCTCGGCGAAATAAGGGATATTGGCGATGACGCGCCAGTCGCCCATGAAGCGGGCGAGATCGACCTTGGGCACGGTGCGGAGGGGAGCGGGGGATGCGGCCATGGGGGTGGGAGCGGGCTTGGGGGTGGGGGACGACGTGGCACAAGCCGCCAGTCCGAGCGTGGCCAGCGCGGCGATTAGCCGGGAAAAGAAGGGCAACATGGCCATGGGAATAGAATTCCCATGTCCAACGCGGCGCAGCCGGAATGGGATGCATGGCCGCGCGGGGGTAGCGCCTTCCCGGTTCCGGCCCCTTAAATCATGCGCCCCATGTGGTCGCCCATGTGGGCATAGAGTTCGCGCAGCTCGCTGGTGTGATGGAGCAGATCGGCATCCAGGGTGACTTTGCCGGGTTCGAACAGGGTGATCGTGCTGGAGCCGCCGAATCGGAAATACCCTTTCTCGCTGCCCTTGAGGGCAGGCTGGTAGGGGATGGCAGTCTGCACGATGCTGCCGACGTTGGTGGCGCCGATTTCCACCTGGATGACCTCACCGAGGGAGCTGGTGCGCATCATGGTGATGACGCGCTTATTTTGCCAGAGGTAACTCAGATTCCGCCGGAGGGCGATGGGGTTGACGGAATAAAGTGGGCCGTTGATGAGTTTCGGCGAGACCGGGGTCCCGGACGTGACGAAGTGGAAGCGGTGATAGTCCACCGGACAAAGACGGCTGAGGATGAGGGGGCCGTCGGCGTAGCGTTCGGCGAGTTCCTTGTTGCCCAGCAGGGTGGCGAGGTCGAAGCGCTGGCCTTTGACGAAAACGGAGTCGATGGCAGAGGCTTTGGCGAAACCGAGGTGCCGTCCATCGGCGGGGAAGACGATGGATTTAGGGTCAGAATCGATGGGGCGGGCTTCCGGTTTGAGTTTCCGGTAGAAAAATTCGTTGAAGGTATGGTACTTGGCAATGGGCTGGGTGAATTCGTCAGGATTCAGGCCGTATTTCTCGATAAAGGGGCGGACGCGGAGGGAGCTTTTCCAGCGGTCCATGCGTTGCCCGTACCAGCGGGAGAACCAGGCGCGTTTAATCGCCCATGAGACCGCGAGACGGCCTGGCGGGGTTTGATAGGCGAACCGCAGGAAGGGTTCGCCGTAGATTTCCTCCTGTTCGATGGTGCCGGTGTAGCGGTTGAAAAAGCGGATAGGGTTGGAGGGCATCAGGGGGGTGGGGGAGAGGAGAAGGCGCGGCGCGCCATGGCGAAGATAAGGAGCAATGGAACTGGCAGCAGGGCGGCAAGCAGTGGCATCAGGGGAGTAGCCGGGCCGGCATCGGTGGGACGGCCGAGGGCACTCAGAAACCTATCCCACAACCATCCCCCCGTCAAAGCGGGCGGGCTGAGGGTGCCGGCCAGCGCCAGGGTGGCCAGCAGGAGCAGCCAGATGGCGGCAGATTTTCTGAAGCGGACGCAGAGCGCGATGATCAGTCCGGTGACGGCCAGCCCGGTCCAAGCCAGGGTGGCAGGCAGACCAGTGATCAATTGGTCGGGTGGCAGGCCGAGGGCGGGTTGATGGCACAAAAGGGCGGCGGCTCCGGTGGCGAGGCCGAGACCAGTGAGAAAAACCATCAGGGCGGGGACGGGCAGCCCGTCCGTCCAGGAGGGCTGCGCATCGGCGGCTTCGCAGGCTGCGGTGGTGGATTCTTGTTGGTAATAAAGGATATAGCCCAGCGGGAATAGGAAAGCGGCCACCAAACCGGACAAGGCAAAGGGACCTGCCCCTGCCAGATCCGCTTCCGAGTGGACCCATGAGAAACCAGCCACGGCAATGATGCCGCAGGCCATCAGGGCGGCCACCCACCCCGCCGCATGGATCAGCGGCGGAGCCCAGCGGCGCAGGAAGATCGAGCCGGTGCCAAGGGTGAGCGCGCTGAGGGCGGCCACCCCGTGGATGACCAGAGCCGCTTCGGTTTTTTGCCGGGCCCACCCGTCCGCGCCGTCCAGTTCCAGCCAAAAGGCGGGCAGGCGGCAGGCCAGGAAGATACCGATCAGGATCAGGCCGGCGCCCCCGAGAATCAGGCCGGTGCCGGCATCCGCAGCCTCCCCGCGGGGAAGGGCGGCCCCCAAAGGCAGAGGAAGGGGAAGCAACGCCCCTGCTTCCCCAAGGGTTGCCGCATGGAAGAGTGGAGCTGGAGACAAAGGTCCTTCAGATGAAGGGTCATCCATCAGATCAAGCGCCTCCAGTGCTTCGACAGGGTCGGCCTCAAAGAGCAGGGAGGGGGCAGGCTCCAGGAGCCCGGGGGGGGTATCGGCATGTCCCGGAAGCCGGCCAGCCAGAGGGTCGATAAAAAAGACATCCCCCTGCCTCGGCGTGGTGGGTTTCGGCGGATTGGCCAGCCTGCCAAGGGCGGCCCTGGGGGTAGCCGGAGCGGGCGGCTTCAGCCCGAGGGACGGCAGCAGCGCCGCCAGTCCGGACAGGGCCTCCGGAGGGGAGTCCAAACCAGAAGAAGCAGGGCGCGGCGGCAGCGGAACGGAAGACAGTAAATCGGCGCTTCCTGAACTCATCGGATCCCCTTGGGTGAACCGGGCATGCAATTTCCCGGCCAAAGCCGTCAGGGAGAAATCCTCCGCCGCGGAGGCGTCAGGAAGGGCGGTTGGAGCCGGCAGCGGCCGGGTCAGGGCATCGGCCAGTTCCTGCAGGCTGAAGGCCGTTTCCGCCGGGACCATGGGAGGCCCGGGAGAGACGGGATCCGCAGTTCCCATGATATCAGAGGGCACGGGCAGCGCTATTCCGGCGGAAAGGGATAAGGGGAGGGGGGGCAACGGAACCGCTTTCGTTTCCAGAAGTTGCACCGCTGGCTGGGGAGCAAACTCCACCGGTCCCGGAAAATCCCGGACCTGCCCCGAGAATGCTCCTGGCATCGGGCCAAAGCCGGACGCCGTCACATCGCGGGGTGGGGTAAAAGGGACAGGTAAAGCCATGGACCAGGACCGTGGAACACATTCCCCACGGTGTAAAGGCAACGCGCCCGGGTGGAAGAAGTTTCCGGTGCTCTGCCCGGCGCGGCCGAAAATAAAAACAGCAGTCGGCTTCCGGGGAAGAGCGTCCCGGGGCTGGCGCCATCAAGCCAACCCTTCCCCGGCGGGGGCTTCTTCGACCCTTGCGGCCAGCCATAGCAGGTCACTCAGCCGGTTCAGCCAGGGAATCAGATTGGGATTGCCGGGCTGGTCGTCCGGCGGCAACGCGGCGACGGCCCGTTCGGCCCGGCGGCAAATGCAGCGGGCCAACTCCAACCAGGCGGCCCCGGCCCCGCCCCGGTCCCCGGGCATCGACCAGCCGTGAAATCCATCCGGGAATTTTGCCTCCA
>JAYUWQ010001037.1:0-2582 GCA_043753485.1 bacterium | reverse complement strand
AGAGACTGCGTCGGTGGAGGCCTTCGCCTTGGTCAGGCTGGTAGTCCCCTCCGGAGGCCCCGGCTTCCGACCAGACCCCGGCGGGTTGCCAGGGTTTGACACTGGGACCACCGGTTTTTTCCACCAGCAGCCCGGCGGCGAACAGCGCCTGGTCGCGGATTGCTTCCCCGGATAACCGGTAGGAGGGGCCGCGGGCCAGCAGCCGGTTGGCAGGATCCTTGGCCCGCTTTTCCGGGGTGGGCGGGGATGCCTGACGGAAGGTGGCGCTCATCACGAGGCGCTTCAACATCCCCTTCACGTCCCAGCCGGTGCGGGCAAATCCGTGCGCCAAGGTGTCGAGCAGTTCCTCATGGGAAGGGGCGTCGCCCTGCAGGCCGAAGTTTTCCTGGGTGACAACGATGCCGCTCCCGAAGCACATCATCCACAGGCGGTTCACCGCAACACGGGAGACCAGCGGATTCTGTAAATCGGTCATCCATTGCGCCAGGCCGAGGCGGTTTTTGGGCCGGGTGGCGTCAAAGGGCATCACGGCTTCCGGCGCGCCAGGCTGCACCGGGCGGTGGAGGTCCGGGGCGGCGTAGTCTCCCCGGGTCAGGACGTAGGTGGGTCTGGGGTTGGGAGAATCCTTCATCACCATGATCAGCGGCAGACGGCCCAGAAAATCATCCTCCAGCTGCTGCCGGGCGGCGATCACGCCCGCGCGGGCCCGGGCGGTTTCCTCATCCACGCGGCCCAGATAATGCCCGCGGACCAAGGCCACCGCGGCAGCGTCGCCTGTTTTGGCGGCTTGCAGGGTTTTGCCCAGAACAGGTTGATGCAAATCGGCCACTTCCAAGGGCGAGAGCGCTTCGCGGAAGATCTTCAATTCATCCATGCGGCCCTGGGCGAAGCCGCGGTCATCGCGGGGCCGGGCTCCGAGGCGCATGATCTCGGTCGTGATATTTTTGTCCAGATGATCGTGCCGGACGCGGATCGGGACCGGTTGGCCATCCTGGTAGATTTTCAAACCGCTGGCGGACGAGGATCCGTCATAGGTGACGGTAACCTCCACCCAACGGCCGGCGGGGAAGTCGTCCAGCGTTTCCACCGAGGCCGCACAGCCAGGCCAGAGGTGGATGCAACTCCAACGCAGCTTGCCCTCTTCCATCAGCAGTTCAAAGCCGGCGGCATCGGCCATTTGGGAGAACAGGCCGGGGCCGGTGTGCAGGATCGCTGCCCTCTGTTTTTTGTCAGGAGAAAAGAGCCGGACGGAAACACTGAGGGGCTGGTGCCGGGTCAGATCCTTCACCCCATCCAGCTGAAGGACGGTATCGCCATCGAATTCCATAGCGCCGTCCACCATGCCGGGCACCGGAGCCAGTTGGCCGCCTGACATCTTGCCGGAAGGCTGTTTGCCGATGGCGTTGGCGAGCTCTCCTTCCTTGATCGCGTCGAGCGGAAAGTGATCGGTGGGCACCGGAGTGGCGATGGATCCGGTGGCGGCGAGCCATGCGTCGAAGGCGGTGGCGCGATGGGTCAGGACGGTCTGTGAATGGACGAGGGCGGCTTCAAGGGCGGCGCGGCGGGTAGCGATTTCCGGTTCCTGCTCCGGCTGGGTCAGGCGCATGGATGGCTCCGGAGCGGTGGTGGGAATGGAGTAGGGGAAAAGGCCGTTTTCATCGATCTGCCCGAACATCGCGGCCATGCTGTAATAGTCCTGCTGGGGCAGGGGATCATACTTGTGGTCGTGGCACTTGCAGCACTCCATGGTCAGGCCAAGGAAGGCCGTGCCGGCCGTGTGGACGCGGTCTGAAATATATTCCTGACGGAACTCCGGTTCGATCGATCCGCCTTCCTGGGTCTGGCGGTGGAGGCGGTTGAAGAGGGTGGCCAGACGTTGTTCCGGCGTGGCCTGGGGCAGCAGGTCCCCCGCGATCTGCCAGGTCAGGAACTGGTCGTAGGGCAGGTTGTCATTGAAGGCCTTGATCACCCAGTCACGCCATGGCCAGACGAAACAGTTGTTGTCGGATTGATAACCATAGGTGTCGGCAAAGCGGGCGATATCCAGCCAGTCGAGCGCCATGCGCTCGCCGAAACGGGGTGAAGCGAGCAGGGCATCCACCTGTTTTTCATAAGCCCGGGGGGATTCGTCCCTGACAAAGGATTCGATCTGCTCCGGCGGGGGAGGCAGGCCTTTGAGGACGAAGGAAAGGCGGCGCAGCAGGGTGGCCCGGTCCGCTTCCGGGGCGGGGGTGAGTTGCTGGTCCTCCAGCCTGGCCAGGATGAAGCGGTCGAGGTCATCCTTCGGCCAGGCCTGATCCTGGACGGCCGGCGCGGGGTGCGCCTGCGGGGGGAGAAAGGCCCAGTGCCGGGCATAGGTGGCGCCTTCGCTGATCCAGCGGTCGAGGACGGCGCGCTCCGGTTCCGTGAGGGGCCGGTTCAGCTTGGCCGGCGGCATCAGGTCGTCGGGATCGCTGGTGTGGATGCGTTTGAAGACTTCGCTCTCCTCTGGTTTGCCGGGCACGATGGCGCGGGCTCCGCTTTTCAACTCGCCGGTGGCGCCCTCGAAGGTGTCGAGGCGCAGGCCGGCCTCACGTTTGGCT
>JAYUWQ010001036.1:0-2587 GCA_043753485.1 bacterium | reverse complement strand
TGCTGGGAAGCGGAAGTGTGGTGACCCAGGTGGTTTTCAGCAATGCTCCGCAGGCGTTCTTCCGCATCAGCGCTGCCCCTGCGGCTCCCAGTACTGCGGATGTCGGCCCCTGAGGAAAGGCGGGACATCCCCGGGTTTGCCAGTTGAGTGGGCAGGATATCGATAGCGGGGTGGTTCCGGCTTGCCTGACGGGCGGGTCATGGGATCGTGCAGCATGATCCGCCATCTTTTTTCGATGTTCTTGTCAGGGGTTTTGCTAACGTTATGGGGTCTCCCCCGGGCGGCGGCGCAGATCCCGTGTGTGGTGCCGGAGTCGCTGGGAGGATTTGTCAGCGCCCCGCACAGCCCCGGGGATCTGGGGTTGAACGAAGCCAGGCCGGTTCAGACAGCGGAAGGGACCCTTTATTTCACCCTGCAAAGGGGCGGGGCACGCTACAATGGGTCCATCGTGAAGGTATCGTCTTCGGGCGTGATGAGCACGGTGTATGATTTTGAGGGTACGGTGACACCCCCGAGTGGACACAGTCCCGGTGGCCCCCTGACGCTGGGAACTGACGGAAATCTCTATGGCCACACCTCGGGCGGCGGGGCAGCCAGCAAGGGGACCCTGTTCCGCTGCACCCCGGCCGGGGTGCTGACAACGCTGCACAGTTTTTCGGGCACCTCCTCCTCCCCGGCACCGGTGGGCGCGCTGCTCCAGGCCATGGATGGAAACTTCTATGGGATGACGAATGTGGGAGGCGTGACGAACAATGCGGGCCACGGTATTCCGCGTCACCCCGGCAGGCGCCTTCACAGAGCTGGTGGCCTTTACCGGCACGAATGACACCGACGCGGCGGCAGAGGGCGCCCGGCCGGTGGGATCATTGGTGGAGCGGACCGAGGGGGCCGTCACTTATCTTTATGGATTGCTATCGGAATCAGGCAGTCCGTCGTTTGGAAAGGTGTTCCGCTTCCCCCTGCCGGCAGGCGCCGCGGGCACGGTGACGCCGCAGACAGTGGTGCGGTTCACCGGGCCCGGCGGCAGTTTCAAAGGCTCGCGGCCGAGGTCAGGCCTGACCAAGGCGACCGACGGGACCCTCTACGGGGTGACCAGTCAGGGCGGGGTTTATGGTTATGGAACGCTTTACCGGATCACGTCCGCGGGCAGCTTTGCTTCGCTCTACGAGTGGCCGGCGGATTTCACCACGGCGGGTGGCGAGCCGTTCACCGCGCCGGTCCTGGCAGCGGACGGTTGGATTTATGGGGCGACTCTGCGCAATGGGGGCAGCATTTACCGCATCAGCACGGCGGGGACGAATCCCAGCGTGCTCATCACCCATAGCGCCGGGGGTCCGATGGGGCTAAGTCCGGTGGGCCTGATGCAGACCAGCGGGGGCGATCTCCTGGGATTGTCAGAGCAGGGCGGGCCACGGAATCTGGGGGTGCTTTTCCGGCTGCGCGGAGCAGGCACGTCCTGGACGACGGCGCAGATCCTGGAGTTTGGCCAGCGCAGCACGTCGTTGGAGGGGGCATTCCCAGTGGGGGGGCTTGTGGCGGAGGGCGGGCTTTATTATGGCACCACGGAGAAGGGCGGCAATGAGCTGAATGCCGGCAATGGTTATGGCACGATCTTTTCCATGACACCATCCGGCCAGCGGACCACGCTGGTGTCCTTCACCAGTACTGGGGAGGTCCCGGGTCTCTGGCCGAGGGCTTCGCTCCTGCCCACGGGAGATGGCTGGCTCTACGGCACCACGAGTGGCGGCGGCGAGGGAGGCAAGGGGACGGTTTTCCGCTATCGGCCGTCCACCAATACCTTCCAGAGCATGGCGTGGTTCAGCGGCCCGGCCGCCAGTGGGGGCGGGGCCAAGGGAGAGGAGCCCAACGGAGCATTGATCGGCGGTGGGGACGGTTGGATGTATGGCACGACCCATTATGGCGGGGCTACCGGAAACGGAACCGTATTCCGCATCCCCCAGGCGGGTGGGGCGGTGCAGACGCTGGCAGAGTTTACCGGCTTCAGCGGGGCCACCCTCGGTGGCTTGCCCATGTGCGGCCTGACGGCGGAATTCCCGCAGTCCTTCCAGCCGGCCACGGCATTTTATGGCGTGACCACGGTGGGGGCATCCCCAACCGCGGCACCCTCTTCCGCATCACCCCTGGCGGCGTGCTCACCACCTTGGTGCAGTTCACCGGCGGAACCGGCGCGCATCCTGGCGGAGAACCGTGGGGACAACTGGTGTGGAAGGACGATTGGCTTTATGGCACCACGCGTTCGGATGGCCTGCTGGGCTATGGCACAGTGTTCAAATACCAGCCGTCGACCGGCACCCGCACCGTGCTCGTCTCCATGGGCGGGACCGGCGGCACCGGATGGCACGGACGCTATCCGATCGCCGGCCTCACCATGGCTTCGGACGGCCTGCTCTATGGCACGACGTCCAGCGGCATCGACAACTCGGCCTACGGCACGGTTTTCCGTCTGGAGGCCAATGACGGGCTGACCGGTGTGGTCGATTTCCGCTCCTACGATACCAACAGTTTGCTGCCCGGCAACATGCCCACACAAGGCGGTTTCTATGCTGCGGAAGATGGCGATCTCTAT
>JAYUWQ010001035.1:0-6479 GCA_043753485.1 bacterium | reverse complement strand
CCGGCGAGCGTGGGTTGACCGAATTTTGTCAGGATCTGGGTGGCGATCCTGCTGGTCTCAAAGACCGGCTGCACGACCTCGCCGCTGGGGCTTTGGTTTTCCAGCCCGCAGAGCCGGATGAATTCGGGGGCGATATTCAAGTCCACCGTCTCGCCGTCATCACTCATGGTCAGTTCGATCTCCACCGTCCAACCAGTGTCTTTAACCTGGAAGGAGTGGGGAGTGGTCGCGGTGTAGGGCCAAGGAGAAAAGACACTGCCCGATGGGGAGGAACCGGCTGGGCGAGGAAGGGCGGCGGCAGGCGTGCCGGAGGGACCAAGGCCGCCTTTGGCTCCCGGAGCGGACGGGGTGGGAAGAACCGGCGGGGGCGCTGGAGGCGTCAGGGTGACGGTCGTTGTGGCTGGGGCCGGCTGGCCGATGCCGATGGATTGGGGGATTTTGGGAGGATCGAACTTTGTCGGATAGGGATATTCATCGATCTCCTGCACTCTCGATTTCTGCCCGCCCCGCACGCGCAGGACCATGAGGCGCTCCAGTTTCAGGGTGGGTTTTTCCTGTTCCAGTTCCGCACCTAGCCAGGCGTAAAGGTCGGCCTGTTTCGGGAATTTCCGGGTGGCCGTGCGGGCGGCTTCCCGGGAAAGGGTGAACACTTCCATCCTCACGAGGCCTTCCTTGGGCAGTGGATTCTCTTCGGGTTCCTCTTCCGGTCCGAGATCCACTATCGTCGGCTTATCGGACGAAGGCGGGGGGACGGGTTCTCCTCCGGCGCTGGCAGCCTGGGCAGAGGCGGCCAGAGGACAGAGGAAGTTGAATCCCGCAAGGAGTAAAAGGGCAGGGTTGACTTTCATGGTGGATTCCTGATTCGCGGCCCTTCACCTTACTC
The DNA here is from genome assembly GCA_043753485.1 of bacterium. Taxonomy (GTDB): domain Bacteria; phylum Verrucomicrobiota; class Verrucomicrobiia; order Verrucomicrobiales; family V1-33; genus CAIZWU01. The sequence goes on along the minus strand of JAYUWQ010001035.1, from coordinate 5,596 downwards.
ATGAATTGTTAAGAATAAATGGGGGAATCCAAGTTTTCCGGGCCGCCAAAAGTAGCCATCATCGCTCCGCGTGATGAGCCGTAAACGTCCTGCCTTCCCGAATTCCCCGACGAAATCTGGGACGTTGAGCCAAATCCCCCAAACAACCGCAGCTTCAGACGGAAGTCACGTCCGGGTTCCTTTCCGGCTCCCGATTTCGTTGCTGCGTTTGCTCATCACGCGGAGCGATGATGGCTACTATGTCCAATCCCGTCGGGCTTTACGGCCGGTTTTGTCCGATGCAAAAATCGAAATAGGGCTTGCCAGCGGGGAAATGCCCCTTAAATTCGCCGCCCTCTATGAGAAAGAAAGTAGCCCGCAGTAAAACGCGAAAGGGCGTCGCGAAACGCTTCAAGATCACTGGTACCGGCAAAATTTTGCGCCGGAAACAGGGTCGTCGTCACCTTGCCGAATGCAAGAACCGGAAGCGTAAGCGTAACCTGCGTAAAGTGACCCTGGTAGCCGCCTGTGATGTGCATCGCATCATGGAAAACCTGCCGTTCCACTGAACGCACGCCCCTGATTGGCCAATTCCGGCCACCCCTTCCGCCACCTGGAGTGCCTTCCTGCATTCCTACGATTTGGGTGAGGTGAGGAAGGTTATTTAAAGCAACAGCCCGGTCACCACCAACAACCAATGCCAAGAGCCACCAATTCCCCGGCGTCGCGCAAGCGCCGCAAACGGGTCCTTAAAAAGGCGAAGGGTTTCTACGGAAACCGTTCCCGCCTCTATCGTTACGCCAAGGACGCCATTTTCAAGGCGCAGACCTGGGCCACCCGTGACCGCAAAAACCGGAAGCGCAACTTCCGTGCCCTGTGGATCACCCGCATCAGCGCCGCCGTGCGCCAGCGCGGGATGACCTACAGCCGCTTCATGGAAGGCCTCATCGCCGCCAAAATCGAGCTGGACCGCAAGGTTATGGCCGATATGGCCATCGAAGCCCCGGGTGCTCTCGACGAACTGGTCGCCCAGTCCAAGGCCGCCCTCGAAAACAAGGCCAAGGCTGCGGCCTGAGTCCGGGTCCTGTCCGGAACCTGAACCTTCATCCGAAGATGGCCGCTCCGCCGCAAGGCAGGCGGCCATCTTTTTTTGTTTAATAATCTAGCATCTCCTTTATGAATTCCGAATCTGAAGACAAGCTCAAAGAATTGCAGAAGGAACTTTCACGAACGCCTTTTCCAAAGGGGCCACTTCACCCGGAAAATCCTCAAACGTTTACTGAAGAAAAATTTCCAATTACTCCTACTGAGAAGGTTTTATCGGGTGTGGATCCTGACGTGCTGATAAGCGATATCGGAGAACTCCGCAAAACCGCCCTCGCCGAGATCCCCACCGCTGCTGGTGAAGCTGCGCTGGAGGAAGTGCGCCTCAAATACCTCGGTAAAAAAGGTAGTCTTACGGTATTGAGTGCTAGGATGAGAGATGTCCGACCCGTAAGCAAAGCCGCCGTCGGCGCCGCGCTCAACGAGGCCCGTATCGATATCACCGCCGCCCTAGAAGCCCGCAAAGCCGAACTGATCGCTGCCAAGGACGCCAAAGAAGCTGAAGGGATCGATCTCACGCTGCCGGGCAGTCCCGTCGCCCCCGGAGCCCTGCATCCGCTCACCCAGGTCCTCGACCGTGCCGTCGGCATCCTGCGCCGGATGGGCTTTGCCTTGGCCACCGGTCCGGAAGTGGAAACCGAGTGGCATTGTTTTGATGCCCTGAACACCCCCGGCGATCACCCGGCCCGCCACGAAAGCGATACCTTCTATTTTGATAGTGGGCACCTCCTCCGCACCCACACCAGCAGCGTCCAGGTCCGCACCATGGAGACGCAGGCCCCGCCGCTGCGGATCATTGCTCCGGGCAGCGCCTTCCGCCGCGATGAAATCGACGCCACCCACCTAAGTGCCTTCACCCAGCTGGAAGGGCTCTATGTGGCGGAAAATGTCAGTCTGGCCCAGCTCAAGGGGACCTTGGAGGCCTTCTTCCGGGCGCTCTTCGGCGAGTCCACCGAAGTCCGTTTCCGCCCCCACTTTTTCCCCTTCACGGAGCCCAGCTATGAAGTGGACGTGAAGCTGAGCCCCAAGGGACAGGAACCCCGCTGGGTGGAAATCCTCGGCTGCGGCATGGTCGATCCCGCGGTGTTCCAGGCCATCTGCGATGCCCGCGGCGATGAGGTCTATCATCCGGATAAAGTCACGGGCTTCGCCTTCGGCATGGGCCTCGAACGCCTCGCTATGATCCAATGGGGCATCCCCGACATCCGCCACCTGATCGAAAACGACGTCCGCTTCCTCGGTCAATTTGTGTGAATACGCTGGAAAGCTGACGGGCCACGGATGGCACGGATATAACGGATAACACAGATGCTTTATGAATGATAATCCCCATGCGGATGGTCGCTTGCGAACAGGACAACATCCCGAAGCCAGTTTGTTGCATCCGGAATTGTCCCGCTCAGTGATTGGGGCGGCGATGGAGGTTTCCAACAAACTTGGCCCCGGCTTGAGGGAAAAAGCCTATGAACGGGCCCTTTGCCTGGAACTCACCAAACGCCAGATTGCCTTTTCCCAGCAGAAGGTTTTTGAGGTCCGCTACGATGGCGAACTCATCGACACTCTCATCCCGGACCTCATCATTAATGACTGTATCATTGTCGATACCAAAGTCGTCGCTGCTTTCGATCCGTCCCACGAATCCCAAATGCTGACGTATCTGCAAATCACCAACCTCCGTCTCGCCATTCTTCTGAATTTCAAAAATCGCCAACTCGCTTGGAAGCGCATCGTCCACTGATCCTTCTCAAATCATCCGTGCCATCCGTCTTATCCGTGCCATCCGTGGCCCGTCAGCACTCCTTTCCCTAGCCCTATCCCATGAAAGTCTCCTTCAACTGGCTCGCCGATCACCTTGATCTTTCCGCCCATTCCACCGTCCAGCTTTCCGATCTCCTGACGTTTGCCGGGATCGAGGTCGAGGGGATCACGGAACGTGGGGTGCGCTCCGATTTTCTGATCGTGGGGCAGGTCATTTCGTTCGTGCCGCATCCCAATGCCGACCGCCTGCGGCTTTGTCAAGTGGATGATGGTTCCGGCACGCCACGGCAGATTGTGTGCGGGGCGAAGAATTTTGCGGAAGGGGACAAGGTGCCCGTCGCTTTGCCCGGAGCGGTGTTGCCGGGTGGTTTTCAAATCAAGGAAAGCCAGCTCCGGGGCAGTCTCAGTCAGGGCATGATGTGCGCGGGCCGCGAGATCGGATTCAGCGATGACGCGGACGGCCTGATGCTTCTGCCGGCCGATGCTCCGGTGGGCACGCCCATTCACCAGTATCTGGAAGTGGACACCATGCTGGAAGTGGAAGTCACCCCCAACCGGCCGGATCTGCTGTCGCATCTCGGCATGGCGCGGGAGTTGGCGGCCCTCGCCAAACTGCCGATGAAGAGCCTGGGGGACCACACGGACTCCAGCGTCAGGCAACAGACTGCTGCCGCGGGCGAAATCCGCCTCGACGACACGGCCGGTTGTCCGTTCTACACCGCCCGCCGCATCCGGGGCGTCAAGGTTGCGCCCAGCCCGGCCTGGCTGGTGCGGAAGCTGGAATCGGTGGGCCTGCGTCCCATCAACAACATCGTGGACATCACCAACTATGTCCTCATGGAAATGGGCCAGCCCCTCCATGCCTTCGATCTCTCGAAGCTCGAGGGCGGCATTGTGGTGCGCTCCGCCGGTGAGGGCGAAACCTTCCCCGCCCTTGATGGCCGGGAATGCACCCTGACCACCGCGGATCTGGTGATTGCCGACCAGCAGCAGGCGGTCGCCCTCGCCGGGGTGATGGGCGGTGCACTTTCCGGCGTCACCGATGAAACCACCGACATCCTCCTCGAAGCCGCCTGGTTCCAGCCGTCCCGGGTGCGCCACACCAGCCGCCGGCTGGCCATGATGTCGGATTCATCCTATCGCTTCGAACGAGGAGTCGATCCCCAACAAACTGCCGGAGCCAGCGAGCTGGCCGTGCGGCTCATCCTGGAACTTGCGGGAGGCACGGCTGAGGACGTGCTCCTCACGGCCGGAGCCCCGCCGGTGCTCACCCGGGAAGTGACTCTGGATTTGCCCCGTGCCCAACGTCTGCTGGGGACCCCGGTTTCCGAGGCGGAAGCCACCGGGATCCTGACGAGATTGAACCTGAAACCCGTGGGCGGCCTCACCTTTGCCATTCCCGGTTACCGTCAGGATCTGCAGCGCCCCGTGGACCTCATCGAGGAAATCGCCCGCGTTTACGGGATCGCCAACATCCCCGCCACCACCGACGGACAGTTTGTTCCGGCCAGCGCTGCGGATGGATTCTACGATTTCAAAATGGCTCTGCGTCAGCGCCTCGTGGGACAAGGCCTCTACGAAGCCCAGACCATCAAGCTGATCTCCACCGCCCAGCTGGAGGACGCCCTAGGCACCACCCCGCAACTCCTCCCGGCCTTGCCCCTGCGGAATCCGCTGAGCGATGACCACACCACGATGCGGCCGAGCCTCCTCCCCGGCCTGTTGGCCACGGCCGCGCGGAATATCCGCATGGGCACCAGCAGCCTGCGTTTCTGTGAGACCGGCACCGTGTTTGCCCGCACCCCGGACGGCAAAGCCATCGAAAAGGATGCGCTCACGATGCTACTTTCCGGCCCGGTCAGTCCGGCCGCCTGGAATGCCCCGTCCCCCCGCGTGGCCGATGCCTCCGAACTCCGCGCCATCCTGGACGCCCTGTGTCCCGGCGTCTCCGTCAAGCTGAAGCCGGTCCCTAACGCCCGGCTGCTCATCGCCGCCCAGGTTATCGTGAACGGCAAGCCGGTCGGTCTCTGCGGCCAGATCCTGCCCGCCCGCGTCCGCGCCCTGGATGGACGGCACCCGATGTTTGCCGCGGAAATCGACACCGCCCTGCTGCTCAAAGCGATGACCCGCGAGGTGAAGTTCGACGAAATCCCCCGCTTCCCGGCGATCACCCGTGACATCGCCCTCGAAGTCCCCGCTGACCTCGCCAACGGCAAACTCGAAGACTTCTTCGCCACCCGCAAGGAACCGCTCCTCACCGGAGCCGTCCTCTTCGATGTTTTTGCCGACCCCACCGGCCAGAAACTTGCCGCCGACAAGAAGTCCCTCGCCTACACCCTCACTTACCGCGACCCTGCCAAAACCCTCTCCACCGCCGAAGTCGACACCGCCCATGCCAAAGTCGTGGCCGAACTCCTGAAGGAGTTCCCGGTGTCCGTTAGGTAGATTGCGGGGGGAACAGCCGTCCCGGCTGTCCCGCGCGGCGTCCCGCCGGGTGCCGGAGCCATGTCCGGTGCTCTGGCCTATGCTATGGCACCCGTCGGGACACCAGGGACGGAGATTCTCCCCGGGGTGCCGTCCTGGCCGGGCGGGTGCGGAACTGGACGCGCTTCAATCCACCAGGTCCCCCGCCCGCACCTCTTCTTCCGCGGTGCCCGCGTGGATCGCTTCGGCGATGACGCGGTTGGTCACTTCCGAAAGGTAGGAGCTGAGCGTTTTGCTGAGTTCGGTATATTCCGGCCAGAGGGTATCGTTC
>JAYUWQ010001034.1:0-2591 GCA_043753485.1 bacterium | reverse complement strand
CTTGTTCTGGAAGAACATCAGCGAAGCCGCATAAGTCAGCGCCTGGGTAAGGATGGAAAAGTACACTCCCTTGATCCGTGAACGGAACGCCAGCCAGCCAAAGAGGAAGGCGACTACCCCGGGCACCACAAACACCATCAGGACGGAAAAACCGAAGCTGTGGAAGGGCACCCAGTGCGCCGGAAGCTCCGGGAAGCCCATGAACACCATGAAGTCCGGCATTTCCAAAGGGTTGTTCCCGGCCTGGTAATACTGCCCCAACTTGCCGATCTTCAACATCAGGTGCATGCCCAGGGCGTAGCCGCCCAGAGAGAAAAAGAGGCACTGCCCCAGACTGAGCAGACCCGTGTAGCCCCACAGCAGATTCACGCTGATGGCGAGGATGCCGTAACAGAGATACTTGCCCCAGAGATTGATGGTGTAGTCGCTGACATGCAGCGCACTGTCCGGTGAACCAAAGGCATTCAGACAAGGCAAAAGGACAAGGAGCAGCAAGGCTCCGATGGTCATGATGAGGTTCTCAGGCTTGCGCATGGGGAATGGTATGAAGCAGTATTCAAAAAGTGATTACCCTTCAAGGCTGCGGGTACGCGTGGGAAAAAGCCCCCCTGGCCGCCAGAGCAGAAACAGGATGATGGTGCTCAGGGTGATGATCTTGCCCATGGAGGGGTCGGTGACCGATTGCAGCGTCTGGTCCACCGTCCCGATGCCGATTGCGGAACAGACCGTGCCGATCAGATTCCCCACTCCACCTACCACCACGGTCATGAAGGAATCGACGATATAACTTTGACCCAGATTGGGACCCACATTGCCCAGTTGGGAAAGGAACGCTCCACCGAGTCCCGCCAGACCACTGCCGAAGCCAAAGGTCAGCATGTTCACGCGCTCGGTGCGCACTCCCATGCAGGAGGCCATCATGCGGTTCTGCATCACGGCCCGGATGAACAGTCCGAGGCTGGTTTTTGTGAGAAGCAACCAGGTCACAAACACGATCGCGATGGCAAAACCGATCACAAAAACCCGGTTATAGCCCAACACTACATCATGGATGACAAAGCTCCCGCTGAGATAGCTGGGAGAAGAGACCTGCACGTTGTTAGGTCCGAAGATGAGGCGGAAGAGCTGCTGGAGAATCAGGGAGATGCCCCAAGTGGCGAGCAGGCTTTCCAGAGGACGCTTGTAGAGGAATCGGATCACCCCGCGCTCCAAGGCAATACCAACGAGGGCGGCCATCAGGAAGGAAGCAGGCACTGCCCAGATGAAATAGGATTGATAGGCGGCGCCGGTGAGATTCATCCCCGGGACGTGGGTGCCGAGACCGAACATGGAAAGCGTCAGACCACTGCCAAAAATATTCTGCACCATGTAGGTGGTGTAGGCCCCGACCGCCATCATCTCGCCATGGGCCATATTAATGACGCCCATCAGGCCAAAAGTAATGGCCAATCCCAACGCCACCACCAGCAGCACAGATCCCGCGCTCAGCCCGCGGAACACGGTGCCCGCCGCTTCGACTTTTTTTAGATAACTCTCGATCAGGACGACTGATTTGGTGGCCTCCGCCTTGGCAGCATCGGATTCGTCTTCGCTGGTGATCATCGCCTTCAGCAGGTCCAGGCTGGGAATGCTCCGCATTTCTCCCAACTTCCGCACCGCCGCGATGCAAACCACGTCATCCTCGTCTGCCAGCTGCATCACGGAGATGGCCTCCACCAGCGCCTTTTTCACGCCAGCATCCGTTTCCTTGGCCTGACGTGCCTCCAGCATGGGCAGGTAATCCGTATTCTGGGTCATCCCCAACTTTCCAACCGCAGCCGACCTCAGCTTCGGGTCGGGCGACGCCACTGCGATCAAATCCAAGGCGTTCTTGATCGCCTTCCGGGTTTTGGAAGTTGTTTCCACTTCCGTGGGTGCCGACGGACTGAACTTGACTCCGGTATCCAGCTGCACCGCCTCGGCTCCGACTTTGGTGAATAAAACCTTCGTGCCATCAGGACTGGCATCCACCAGCAGATTGCCCGCACGCCATTGTGCCAAGACGGCCGCCACCAGATCAGAACCCGTCTCTGCCAGAGCTTCGATTTTTTCCGGCTGATCCTCTCCTTCACTCAGGACCGCCTCAATCAGCTGCTGGCGCACCGCGGCATCCGGCAGGACCTGCGCCCGGGACGGGGTTTGAGCTCCCAGCAACACCAGGAGGGCTAAAGCGAATTGATTCAGAAGAATAGCCGCACGCATCATTTTGCAGACCAACAAAGCAGAGTCGATGCCAGGCGATGTCATGTCCTGCACCAGGATATGAATTCACTTCATGGGGTAATCACAGGCGCGCCAGCAGAATATTCTGCAGGGGCCGCGTGGCGATGCCAGCTCTTGTCATATCAGGCTTGCTGGAGGACAGAGGATCCCGGCCGGTAGTCCAGGAAAGCCAAAAGCCAGTTCCGGAGGAGGCACCCCGGAACTGGCTGAGAACCCGAAAAAGCGGAAGGGGCGGGATCCCTCCCGCCCCTTCCTATCCTAATAACACAACAACACGAACCGGGTCAGGCGGCCTTTTTCTTCTTCTTGGTCGTCTCACCCTTGGCAGG
>JAYUWQ010001033.1:0-2593 GCA_043753485.1 bacterium | reverse complement strand
CCCTGATCCACTGGGGCCAGAAGCCCGGAAAACGCGGTCCATGGCTGGAAGGCCTGACCGCTTCCCTGCTCACCCTCCTGCGCCCCACCTACGGCATTCTGCTGGGGGTGAGCGCCGCCCGGCGCAAAATGACCGCCCTCATCGCCACCGGGACCGGTCTCCTTATTTGGGCTCTGCTCCCCGTCCTCCTCGCCGGCGTGTCCATCTGGCAGAACTACTTCAAAGCCATGGCCATCCACGCCCGGCTTTACCTGGAGCAAACCAAACTCCCACCCGCCCGTTTCACGCCCAACGAAATCATTGAAGGCATCCCTCTCGATACCCTCGGCGGCTTTGCCCGCATCCCTTTTGCCGATACCTCTCTCTACAAACTCGTTTCCTTCCAGCTCCAGCCTTCCCTTCTCCTCGGCACCTGGGCCATCCTCGCCGCCTTGTCAGGATTCCTCCTGATGCGCCGCGGCCAAACCGGCACCCCACGCTTCTGGTGGGCCCTCAGCGCCTGGATCGTCATCGGCGACTACCTCCTCCCCGCCTACCGTTATCCCTACAATCATATCCTCGTCTGGCCCCTCCTCCTGCTCGGCCTCACCGCCACCACCGGCCGCGCCCGCACCGCCTGGCTCACCCTCTCCACCATCCTCCTGACGCTCCACGCCGCCACTTGGTTCCTGCCAAAAATATGCATCCCCTGGCCCGGCATTGGAACGCTCGCGCTGGCCCTGGGCGTCGCCACTATCACCCTGAGACCTGTCCGGAAGCCCACTCCTGCACCGGCCGGAGGATGACTTGCTGGGGGCACACCCGGAAAGGAGTTTCCGCGCAAAAAGAATTCCTTGATAGGCCATCGATTCCGCCTACAGGTTTGGCACCATGAAAACCACCACCCTGCTGTTTTCCCTATTTGTTTTTGCCACGCCAGGCTTCGCCCGGGAATGGTCCAATACCGCCGGTAAAAAGATCCAGGCGGACTTCGTGGAGGTGAAAGGGGCCGAGGGAGCCGAAGTGGTGGTGCTCAAAATGGCCGGGGGCAAAGCTTACAATGTGCCTCTCAACCAGTTGAGCGACGCCGACCAGACTTTTGCCAAAGAACAGGCGAAAACGGCCGCTGCCAGCCCCCCGGCCACCACCACCGCAGCCGCCGCAACAGGTGCCGCAGACGGTAAACCTTCCATTTTCAAGGAGATGCTGAAAGGAAAGCTGGTGGCCCTCGAGGGAAAACGCGTCGGGAAATACGACATGACCGAAGAGCCGAAATTTTACGCCTTCTATTTCTCAGCGTCGTGGTGTGGCCCCTGCAAGGCCTTCACCCCCAAACTGGTCGAGTTCTACAATGCCCATGAGGGCAAAAAGAAGGATTTTGAGGTCATCTTTGTCAGCCGCGACAACGACGAACAGTCCATGGAGGACTACATCAAGGAGGATGCCATGCCATGGCCGGCCATTTCCTTCCGGAATGTCGCCAAGCTGGATAAAATCGACGCCTACCGGGGCCGGGGCATCCCCTGTCTGGTACTGGTGGATCGCGAAGGCAATGTGGTCTCCCACAGCTACGAAGGCCAACAATACGTCGGCCCCAGTAAAGTGATGCAGGACATTGAGGAAAAAGCCGCCAAATAGGCAGGAGACTCCCCCTTTCACGGGGCAGTCCTGCGGGGTCCCGCCGGGCCCGGACGAGGGGACTATCCTGACGGGAATGCTGCCGCGATTCCTGGCAGCCTTTCAAAATTTCCCCGTGGCAAATGCCAGCCAGCCGTGGTTTCTCCTCCCATGGCTAAATCACCTGTAGTTCTCATTATCCGCGACGGCTGGGGCATCAATCCCGGCGGAAAAGCCGAAGCCGTGGCCAATGGCGACGCCACCCTGCTCGCCCGCACCCCTTTCCACGAGCACCTCTACGCCACTTACCCGCGTGGCACCGTCAGCGCCAGCGGCGAGGACGTCGGCCTCCCCGCCGGACAGATGGGGAACAGCGAGGTCGGCCACCTCAACCTCGGGGCCGGCCGCGTCGTTTATCAGGACCTCACCCGCATCAACAAAGCCATCCGCGAAGGCACCCTCCAAGGAAATGCCGTTCTCCAGGAAGCCTTTGCCCAAGCCCGCGGCCACCGCCTCCACTTCCTGGGTCTGGTTTCGGATGGCGGCGTGCACAGCCACCAGGACCATCTCACCGCCCTTTGTGATGCCGCCAAGGCCGCCGGGGTAAACGACATCATGGTCCATGCCATCACCGACGGCCGGGACACCGCCCCCCAGGGCGGCGCGGCCTACATTGCCGAGCTTGAGCAGGACCTCCTTCCAAGCGGCGCGCAAATAGCTACCATCATCGGCCGCTATTTCGCCATGGACCGCGACCACCGTTGGGAACGCACCCAACTGGCCTGGGACGCCATTGTCCTCGGGCGCGGCGACGTCATCGCGGAAGCCCCCTCCTCAGCCATCCGCAAGGCCTATGCCAACGACCCCCGCGGCGACGAATTCCTCCAACCCATGATCCTCAGCCACATCAACACCCCCCGCTTCAGCGATGGGGACGTGGTGCTCTGGTTCAACTTCCGCGCCGACCGCGTCCGCCAGCTCAGCGACGCCTTTCTCA
>JAYUWQ010001032.1:0-6490 GCA_043753485.1 bacterium | reverse complement strand
AATCAACGAACGCACCCGGGGCTGTTATTGGGCCGGCCAGAGTGATGACGGCCGCAAGCATGCCGACGATCTGGGCGAGGACGCGGTGCCGTGGGAGGGCTCGTCTGACCAGCGCATCCCGCTGGCGCGGATGCTCTGCACGGAGGCGAAGCTGGTGGCCACCACCGCCCTCGCCGCCGGCCTGATGCAGGGGGAGGGCATGGACAATGCCGACGACACCGCCGCCGCCGCCAGTCAGGCCCCAATGATGAAGTGGCTCCGCAGCGGCCGCCTGCGCCGCGAGATGCGGGATGAGGCTGATTTCCTGATCGACTGGCAAAACACCTATGGCCATTCCCTCCTGATGATCGACTGGCACCAGAAGCGCGGGCTCAAAGAGGAAACCCTGACGTTTGACCAGCTGCTCTCCATGGCGGTGACCATGGGGCTCATGGAGGCCGGCCTGCCGGATCCGGCCGCGCTGGAAGAGCTGGCGGCCGCGGGGGCCCTGCCTCCGGACGTGGCGGAAATCTCCGGCGTGGTCATGTCCCAGACCACGGACCATCTGCTGCTGATCATCCAGGACCCCGCGAAAAAGGACGTCCTGACAGAGCTGGTGGATGCCGCGCTGAATCCGGACGGCCAGACCGTGCTGAGCGTGCCGCCTACGGAAATCCGCCGCATTGTGAAGGCCCTGCAGCGCGGGGAGCCCGGGAAATATTACCGGCCGTGCCTCTGTGAGAACCGGCCCAGCTGGCGCGCCCTGCTGCCCATGGTGGACGTGTTTTATCCCGCCCACACCACCACGCTGGAAAAGGCGGAATGGATCGCCGTGGTGCATTGGCTGTCCATGAGCCGCTTCAAAGACAGGGCGGAGCTGGAGGGCTGGGATGAGGATGTCATGGAGGAGGCCCTGAAGAAACCGGGGAACTGTTATTCCAGTCTGCTGGGGAACAAGAGCTGGGTGCTGGCGGGCTCTGCGGTGCAGCGGGGCGTCAGCAGGGACCGGCTGGAGCAGGGCAGCCAATACCAGATCATCGAGCTGTTCCAGGTGGCCACCGCCCAGACCGGCACGCCCTGCCTGTACCGCACGGTGCTGCATCCCGGCGTCACGTCGGCCCCGCTGCTGCACGAGCCGCTGGCCAGCATGGATGCGGTGTATCCCTGCATCGAGCTGCGGCGGAACCGGGAGGGCAGCCGCTATCTGATGGATGCGGAGGGCATCCCGGAGCAGGTCCTCACCCACCAGAACGCCATCAAGGCCCAGCACGACGGCCGCACCAACCGGACGGATCTGGAACTGATGCCCCCGGCCAGCGTGCCGATGAACCGCGCCGGCGGGAATTTCATCCTCGGACCGAATGCGCAAATCCCGGTGAGGCGCTCCGGCACCATCGAATGGCTGCGGCCGCCGCCCATGTCCATGGACACCGTGGCCATCACCGCGGACGAGTGGGCTCTGGTGAACCGGGTCTTTGGCAGGATGTCTCCGGACGTGCCGGCCGCCCTCACCCAGCTGCACACCGGAAAACTGGTGACGGATTTCCTGACGGATATTTCCGCAGCCTTCCAAAAGACCTACAACCTCTGTCTGGCCAACTTTGACGAGGAAACCTGGATGCGCATCTGCAACGTGCCCAAGCCTGCCCCGGATCCCTTCCAGCAGGATATGGGCATTGTGTTCGATGTCAGGAATCTGGACCTGGAGTGGATCAAGCAGCTGGTGGAAGTCTACACCAACCTGATCCTGCCCGCCGATTCCGAGGCCGTGGTGGACCGTGCGGAGTATGTCAAATACCTGGTGCAGAGCCTCACGCCGCAGCTGGCGGGCCGCTTCGTCAAAAACCAACCGGAGGCCACCGCCGGCGAGATGGAGGATGAGCAGGTGCAGTTGGCCATCATCATGGGCGGGGATGAGCCGCCCCAGAAGGCCGGGCAAAATTACCAGCTCCGCCTGCAGGTGCTGGAGCGCGCCCTGCAAAACAGTCAGGAAGTCCAGAAGAAGGTCGGCGAAAACCAGCAGATCCGCGAAGTCCTGGAGGCCCGCCTTAAGTTCTTCCAGAATCAGCTGCAGCAGCGCCAGAACGCCATCATCGGCCGCACCATGCGCCAGCCCGTCATGGGGCAGAACTGAGGAGAAAGGGTTCAGGGTTCAGGGTTCAGAAAATGCCCTGGAAACTGCCCAACCAATCCCCGCGCCGGGGCGGTTTCCCCGGCACAACCCAAACAAAAACAACAAAAATGCACTATCGTAATGGAAGAGAAGCGAAGAACGGCGACAAGATCGTCAGATTGAGTGGTGGAAAAATCGAAGCCTTTGGCGTGCTGCATAGCGCGGTGCCGGGCAACGACTTCTGCAATGGCAACATCGCCGTTGTGCAGTCCGCGCAGGAATACGCCTGCATGTGTGACTGCGTCCACATCGATGACCTCGCGGCCCTCCTGGCTGAGAAGGGACTGGATAAGCGGCCCGAGGGAAAGTGACCCAGACCTGAGAAGAACCCGCGCCGGGGCGGTTTCCCCGGCAACCATAACAAAAACCCAAAACCCAAAAACATGAACTATCGTAAAAAACCCGTCGTCATTCAAGCCGTCCAATTTGACGGAGAAAACCAGCTGGCCGTCTCCTCGTTCATTACCGGGCTCCATGCGGTGAGGCCTGACGCGATCATTATCTCAACCTATGAGGGCGATATGCAAGCCAGTCCCGGGGATTGGATCATCAAAGGTGTGAGGGGCGAGTTTTACCCCTGCAAGCCTGACATCTTTGAGCTGACCTATGAGACAGCGCCTGAACCGGGGGATCTGCCAGAAGTGGAAAATGCTGTCCCGGACTGGAAGCGCCGGGTGCTGAATGAGCATGCCGAGCTGTCGGACAAGATCGACAAGCTGCACACCTTCCTCTCCAACGGGAAGGACCACGAGCTGTCGGAGCAGGAGCTGGACCGGCTCTGCCAACAACGGGATCTGATGCGCCAATACCGCGGCGTGCTGGAAGCCCGGATCAATGCCTTCGCGGCCTGATTCAAAACCCGAGCCGGGGCGGTTTCCCCGGCAATCTAACAAAAACACAAACCCAAAAACCAACCCTATGCAAACGAATCAATCCCTTGGACAAGCCGTAGAAGCCATGAAGAATGGCCATCTTGTCAGCCGTGAAGGCTGGAACGGCAAAGGCCTGTTTGTCTTCATGCAGGTGCCCAGCGAAGTGCCCGCCGCCATCGTGCCCAAAATGTCATCCCTGCCTCCGGCGGTGAAGAGTCTGCTGCATGAGCGCAGCGTGCCGATCCGCTACAGCAACCAGTTTGCCATCATCCAGCCGGACAGCACCATCAACGGCTGGACCCCCAGCCCCAGCGATGCGGCCGCCGTGGACTGGTGCATTCATCCAATCCCGGAAGGCCTCGATTTCACCGTGGCCCCGGTCGCGGAGACGGCCGGCACCGCCACCCCGCTGCCGCCGGTTCCGGATGACGGCCTGCCGGACTGGAAGCGCCGGGTGCTGAATGAACATGCCGACCTGTCCGACAAGGTGGAAAAGCTGCACGCCTTCCTATCCAATGGGAATGATCACGAGTTGCCGGAGGCTGAGCTGGACCGGCTCTGCCAGCAGCGGGATCTGATGCGCCAATACCGCGGCGTGCTGGAGGCCCGGATCAACGCTTTCGCTGCCTGACGCCGTGCGCCGCCTCCCCTGCAAATACCAACTGGGTGCCGTCGTCTATCATCGGATGGATAGCGACGGCACCCCCGGGATGGTGGTCGATATCAAATTCTGCGCGGATGGAGGCCTGCTCTACACCGTGCAATGGGGCCGTGAGGCCGCCCGGACCTGCTACGAAATCGAGCTCACCACCGCCCGCAACTTCCTCCCCGCCGCCGATGAACCCGGCGGCACTATAACCGAAAACTGAAACACCCTAATGCCTGCCAAAAAACCACCCACTGCCCCCGCCTCTCCTTTCCTCCGCCCTGCCGTCCTGACGCTGGGCAGCATGGGAGGGGAGCCCCTGTCCCCCTCCCAAATCGCCAGCGCGCTGCAGGCGGATCCGGATCATCCCGCCGTGCGCGGCATCATCCAGGCGCTGGAGGCCTACGCCGCCGAAGCGCAACAAATGGCCCTCTCTGAAATGCTGATGAAGGAGGGCATGGCCAGCCATTACCTCATGGCGCAGTCATTCCTGACCAACCTGTTATTGGACGTCCGCGACTACCGCGCCGGCCTCGTGCCGGACCAGCCGCTGGCCGCCCGCGTGCAACCCAAACCCCGGCAGCGCGACAACTGACCCTGAAAAACGTTGGTTAAATCGGGTCGATCCCGGTCGATCCCGGTCGATCCCGGTCGAAACGGGAACAGCCGTCCGTGACAGGACGGCTGTTTTGCGTTCCTGCTTCCCGCACTGGCCCATCATGGGCCTGACGCGCTGGCCGCTAGCCTGGAACCCCCATGTCGAAACCCACCCCACCATCCCCGCCCCCGGCGGAAGATACCACCGCCCTCCCCCTCGATGAGCTTAGCGCGGAGCATTCCGAGCTACTGGCATCCTGGAAGAAAGATGGCCCCGCTGCCCCGGCAGCCGCAACGGCCACCGCTGAGGAGGCGGAGGCTGATGATCCTGACAGTCAGGACGAAGCAGACGAAAACGCAGAGCCCGGAGCTGACGAATCTGAAGACGCCGGCGACGGCGAAGAGGAGCAGGAAGCCGAAGGCGAAGAAGAGCAGGAAGAGGCGGAGCCCACCGGGGAGAAATCCAAGGTGCAGAAACGCATCGACACCCTGACAGCACAGAAGAAAGACCTGCAGGGCCAGCTGACGGCCGCCCAGGCGGAGCTGACCACGCTGAAAAGCGGGGGAGCGAAGCCCGGCCAGCCCATTGCCCTGGTGCCCCTTCCGGAGGATCCGCTGAGCTATCTCACGGCGCCGGAGGATGTGGATGCCGCGCTGGCGCAAGCCCGCCGGAACCTCGCATGGTGCAAGGCCAACAAGGCCGGGGCCGTCGTGCCGAAAGGTGATGGCAGCCAAGACACCCGGGAGCTGAGTGCTGAGGAAGTCGAGGAGATCCGGGAAGAGCAGCAGCTCATCCTGGAGCACGCCCCCGGCCGCAAGGACTGGCTCCGCGCCTATCAACAAAGTCATACCGAGGCGGAGAAGGCCTGGCCTGACCTGTTCAAGAGCGCGGACTCCAAGGCCTTTGTGGCGGAGATGATCAAACAAGTGCCTGGCCTGGCCCGGCACCCTCATCACGAAATGATCATCGGCGATGCCCTGGCCGGGGCCCAGCTGCGCACCGGAAAGCTCAAGGCCGTGGCAGTAGGCAAGAAGCCGCTGCCGGCTCCTGCGAAAACGGCCGCTGCGGCCGCGTCTCCCCGTCCTGGTCTGGGTGCCTCTGCGGCTGCCCCCTCCTCCCTGCCTCGTGGTGCCCAGCCGGACACCTCTGCGATGCGGGACAAGGTTTTCAGAGGCGAAATGGATGGAGACGAAGCGGTGGAGGCCATGATGGCCGCCCGCTTTGGCTGAGCCTCCCTGACTGATTCCCTGTTGTCCGGCATACCCTACCCCAAAAACCCCAGCCATGGCTGCACTTACCGAACCTAACGCCCCGCTCAAGCGGGAAGACATCGCCGACGAATTCACCCTCGTTGATATGAAGGCCTGCCCGATCACCACCGCGCTCAAAAAGGGACCGGCCCCGGACAATATGCTTTTCGAGTATCCGCTCGATAAATATGCGGCTGCCGCCCTCGGCGGCCGCGCAGACGGCACCGACGTGACCTCTGGCGAACTGACCAACGGCCTGGAGAATGCCACCAAAGCCGCCGCCCGGGCGCAGTGGTTCCATAAGGCCGTGGGTGTGGGCAAGATCGCCGGCACCGTGCCGAACATCGCCGGCGTGGGCAAAGGCAAGGCCTTCGCCTATGCCATCAAGAAAAAGCTGGTGGAGCTGAAGCGGAACATTGAATACACCATCCTCTCCACCCAGGAGAGCGGCGCGGACAATGGCACCGTGGGCAGTCTCACCCGCGGCATGGGCCTGTGGATCCAGACTGGCGCGCAGAGCGATCAGCCCGTGCCGGCCGCCTACCGCCCGGTAGCCGCCCAGATTGTCAGCGTGGCCACTGTGGCCGCTTTCACGGAGGGGAACCTGCAGGACATCCTAGCCGCCATCTGGGCCGTCACCGGCACCAAGGACATTCTGACCGTGCCTTGCCGCGCGTCCTTCCAGAAGGTGATCACCGGCTTTCTGGACAGCGATGTCCAGAGCGCCACCAGCCTGCCGATCCGCCGGTTCAACATGCCCGGGGACAGCGGCGCCATCAAGATGAGCGTGAACCGTTATGTGGGGGATTTCGGGGAAGCCCATTTCCTGCCCGTGCAGTTCATCGACGACACCAACGCCGCCCTGCAGCAGGCCTATTTCCTGCACCTGGAACGCTGGCACACCCGCAACCAGCAGCAGCCACAGCAGGAAGAGCTGCCAAACGGGGGCGGCGGCCGCAAGGCCCAGCTCGA
>JAYUWQ010001031.1:0-6493 GCA_043753485.1 bacterium | reverse complement strand
TTCACGAACTGACGACGGAGAACCCATCCGATGTTTACATCATGCTGCCGGTCGGGAAGAAACGGCCCCGGATGACCAATCCCCGGCTGGAGGTGTCTTGGTCGAAGCCGGAGATGCTGGTTTCAGGGAGTGAGGAGCACGTCATCTGCGGGGTTAAAGTCAGAATAACCAGTCCAGCGCGGACAGTGGTGGACTGCTTCAAATACCGGAGCAAGGTGGGGCTGAATGTGGCCGTTGAGGCGCTTCATGATGTTTGGCGGAAAAAAAAGGCGACGGCGGATGACCTGTGGAAACAGGCGGCGCTCTGCCGGATGGGAAATGTGATGAGACCTTACTTTGAAAGCCTGACCGCATGAATGACCGGAAAGATGCCCTCAAGAATGTGGCGGCCTCGGTGCGGGACCGCCTCAAGTCGGTCATGGCGGCGACCGGCCAAGACTACAATACGCTGCTGATCCGTTATACGATTGAGCGGTTTCTTTTCCGGCTTTCGGAATCCGAATACCGGAACCGCTTCGTGCTGAAGGGTGCCCTGCTGTTTGCGCTGTGGAATGAAACTCTGCACCGGGTGACGCGGGATCTGGATCTGCTGGGCTTTGGCGACTCCTCCGCCGAAGAATTGGAAGCGGTTTTTGCCAAAATCTGCTCCTGTCAGGTGCCGGATGATGGGGTGATTTTTGATAGCGCATCCGTCAAAGCGGAACCGATCCGCGCTCAGGAACTTTATGTCGGGATTCGACTCAACATCCAAGGGATGATCGGCAGTGCCCGGACGCTGCTCCAGATAGATGTCGGCTTCGGGGATGCCACTGCGGTGCAGCCGGTCGAAGTGGAGTTCCCCAGTCTGTTGGAAGATATGCCGACGGCGAGGATCCGGGCCTATCGGATGGAAAGCGCCTTGGCTGAAAAGTATGAAGCGGCCGTGACCCTGGGACTGCTGAATTCCCGGATGAAGGACTACTACGATTTTTACTTTCTGGGAAACCACTGCGCCTTCGACGGACAGGAGCTGGCCGATTCCATCCGTGCCACCTTTGAGCGACGCGGGAAGGTTCTTCCCGTAGAAACCCCTGCTGGATTCAGTGCTGCCTTTTGGAATGATCCGGGGCGTCAGGCCATGTGGAAGAGCTTCTGGAGAAAATCCGTGAAGCTCGATCCGATGATCAGCTTGGAACAGGTGGTTTCGTTTGCTGCGGGGTTCCTGCTGCCTCCCGCGTTGGCGGCAGCAGAAGGGCGGCGCTTCAATAGCTCATGGAAGCCGGGTGGTCCATGGACCTGAGAACCACGTAGGAAATGCCCAAACATTGGCGGAGGGTTCATGGGATGCTAGGGTTTGCCGCTCTATCTTGCGTTTCATGAACTGGTGTGTTTGGGCAATGCTTTCTGCCGTCTTTACCGGGATTACCGTATGTGGTATGTGGTGCGTGCAGTGCCGTGTGGAACTGATGGTAGAAGGGTGAGAAGCGGGAATGCTCTCACTTCCATGCACGAGAACTATTTGGTTTTGAAGCAGGATACGATGGGCCGGGTGTGGTCGACCGCGGAATGGCGTTCCACGGTGGTGGGGTGTCGGGAGGCTCCGCGCTGGCGATGAGGATATCTTCGCCGCAGCTGGTGCATGCGGGCGTCGGATTGCGGTTGGAGCCACCTGACTCCCGCGCGGTTCCCGTATCGCTCACTCATGAGGGTCGGATAAAATAATTAGAGCGTGCGTGCGGCTGAAGCCTTCGGGCTGCTCGGCCAGCCAGGCTTCGGCGGATGGGCGGTCCGTGGCCGACCAGCCGGCGGTGATCTGCCGCCAGACGGCGGCGCGTTCACTGGACTCCGGGAAGCGGGCGGCGGCTTCGGCGGCGGCCGGCCAAAAACCGCTGCGGATAGCGGCCCCGCAGCGCACGCCGTCGGCGGCCAAGCCTTCCGGCAGACGCTCCAGCAGGGCGGCGGCGGCGGTATTTATTTTTTCCGGCGGCACCACCTCACGCATCCCGCCGCCGCTCATGTCCGCAAAAACTAGTCCGGTTTCCCACGTCCACTGGTCTGCCGGAAGCATGGTCAGGGCTTTGTCCACATTGGTCAGGGCATTGGCCGCTGGATAATAACCGCCCCGGCGGCCGATACCGGATCCGGGGAGTTCCATGGCCAAAGCCGCCGTCATTTCCGGCGCGAACCGTTCCCCGGCAAGGGTGATGCGCCGGGCGATAAACCGCCGCTCCATTCCATCCGGCAAAGCGCGGAACCATGCGGCGAATTCCGCGGGATCGCGCTCCATCCAGACGGCCAGCACCGTGTAAGTCTGCTGCCGCAGAGCTTTCTCTGAGGACTGGTCATCAAAGGCCCCGGCGCCCGCGCGGCGTTGCTCCTCCAGCACATGGGCCAGCGCGGCCTTGGGATCGGTGCGCGCCCATTCCGCCAGCACCGGGCAATCGGGGCCGTGGTTACCGGCGTTCCCCGGCGTCATTTCTTTGGTCATAGCCAGAGTCCCCGCCGGATCCCGCCGTGCCATGGCCAGCAGCACCGCTTCCCGCGCGGTGTAGTCGAGAGGTGGCGGCAGGGCTGCGGCGCTGGCCAGGGCGGCATGGGCAGCACCGGCATCCAGCTCCGCCCAGCGGGTGTAAAGCCCCCGTGTGAGCCAGCGGCGGGCCTTGTCATCGGAGAGTTTCAGAATCAGTTGCGGGGCGTCCGGCAGTGCGGAATCAGGAATGCGCAGCGTGCGCTCAATAGCCGCCCATACCGCATCCGGTGAACCGTGGGCGTCGGCTGTAGTCAGGATTTCGGCGGGGCTTTCCGTGATGGCCGGCGTCGCGGCGGGAAGCTCGCGGGTAACCGCGCCCGGCGCGGCAGGCGATGCGTTTTCCGGAGATCTTCCTGACGGCAGCAGCAACCAACTCATCATCATGCCGCCCGCAGCGGCACCCAGACATTGGAGCGCTTTTTTCATTCCGCGCCCTCCTGTTCTGTGACGGTTTTCCGCTCCACAGCGGCGCGCATTTCGGAGAGCAGGGTGTCGCGGGCCGGCGAAACCGGCATCCGTTCCACAAATGGAATACACTCCTCCGGCGAGCGGCCGGGCCAATCCCCCAGCAACTGTCGCAGGCCCTCCGGCGCGGCTCCCGCCCATTCCGCCACGGCCGGGGCCGCCGCCTCGGGATCCTGCCGCGCCCAGTATTGAGTGATCTCCTCCGGCCAAGGACTCTGGGCGGCGTCTGGCCATTTGCCACGGGCGTGATCGAAGGCCGCGGACGGATCATGCCAGGCCCATTCCTTCAGCCACTTTCCCCAGAATTGGCTATGTTTGGCACCGGACTCCGCTTCCCTTTCCTGCGCCCAGGCTGTGATGGCCGAGTGATCGCGCGGCAATCGGGATTGAGCGGCATCCCAAAGAAAATCCTCACGCTGCGCCGCGTCAGGGATACTTTCGCCCAAAAGCAAACATTCGTTCCAAGGATGATATTGCCCGGCCTTGTTTCCCATGTCGCCGCTGCGCACATCCTCATCCGCCGGGGCTTGGTAAGTGAGAAAGGCTCCGGGATCCGCCGACATCCAGCCGTCTTGGGCATTGTGACCGAACCCATAGCCCGTGTGTTCGATACGGCCGCGGAAGGTCTGGAGGTCGTGCTCCCTGATGGCCGCGACGGCTGCGGGATAGTCCAGCGCGCCCCAGCGTTGGAAGAGCGCCTCACCGGCTTCATACCACTGGCGGGTGCGGGGCAGGGAAAGCCAGACGTCTTTTACCCGGCTGAAGTCGTCCCCGCTGAGGGCGGCCATGGCGCGTTGCACCCGGATGCGGATCAGCAGGGGATTGCCCCACGGCTGCAGGGAACGCAATGTGCTGATGAGATCATCCGCCGAAAGCCGACCTGCTGATTTGACGGAGGCCGAGGCGGCGGGGCCGGGACCTGTGGCCATGCGGGGAAGGGCGCGGGACGGCACGGGTAAAGGCATTTGGATGGCGGCGGAGGATCCGGGATTTCCTGTCAGGACCGGCAATCCCGCCCCCGCCGCAAAACACGCCGCGACCGCTCCCCAGCGTGTCAGAAAGCCGCCGCTTGCCACCGTCTGCGGCTTGGCTTTAGCAAGAATCCGCGTCGTAAACGGAAGCGCGGCGAAAGTCGGCGGCATCGCCTGGGCTTCCCCCGCTAACGATCCCAAGCCCGCCGTCAGGATCGTCAGAGGCAACACCACGCCCTTGCGGCGGAGCATCTCTCCGAGACGCTCCACGGCGCGGGAACAGAGGACGCGGGCGGCGTCTTCGGATTTCCCCAGCGCCAGACCGATATCGCGCCAGCGTCGGCGTTCGAAAAAACGCATCACGATGACCCGCCGGTGTCCGCCCGGCAAAGCATCAATCGCCTCATCCAGCAAGGGTCGCGCCGACTCCCAGTCGGGGGCGTGATCCTCCGCAGCCCACAGACCATTTTTCTGAGCCTGCACATGAAGCAGGATATCCCGCCGCACCCGCGCCCGGCGGGCATGATTGCGGCAGACATTCACGGTTACCCGGTGCAGCCACGGGCCCAGGTGGTCCGGTTTCAACGAGGCCGCTTTTTCCGCCAGCAGGACAAAGACTTCCTGCAGCACATCCTCCGCTTCCGCGCGGTCCGGAATGCGCCGCGCCGCCGCGCCCAGCACCATGCCCGAATGGCGCTCCACCAGACCGGCAAAGGCCTCCGGATCCCGGGAGGCGGCGAAGTCGCGCAGGAGTTCCGCATCCGTGGGAGCGTCAGGCATGGTGAAGGTTTTCATACAGATATACTGTGCGGCGGCCCGGAAACCGAACGGGATTTTTGAGGAATGTTCACAAATCGCCGTCCCCTCCAACTATCGCGGCGTCTCAGCGCAGGCCACAAGCGCATGATCCTCAACTGCTTTAGCGAAAACCTGAGCCGCCTGCAACTGAGCCACACCCACCTCCCGCTAAGCTCCATGGGCTTGGCCATCGGCCCAGCGCCCACGTTCCCCGTCCGGCTGATCCACGAACTCACCCCCGTCGCCTGCGCCAAAGCCGCCCGCACCGACACACCCCAGACCGACTAAATTCCGGCTGTGACGTCAACTCAAAGTCGACGGTGCCTTGCGCACCGCTTGCGGATAACTGCCGTTTTTGCGAAACATGGGATGGAAAACGTGAACTCCCACCTCGCGACTGCTATCAGAACGCCGATGGTATTGCTTTTCACTTGGCATCGCGCTCGCATTGGTGCTGGTGCAGGCCATCGCCGAGGTGTCGCGCAGGAACTGGGTGTTCCTCGCCCTTTCGGGTGTAGCCACGGGTTTATCTTGGCTGTGTTATTTCCGGGCGCTTCAACTCGGGGAAGTTTCCCACACAAATTAAGCGTCGTGCTTGCCATGGGTTTTTCCAAAGAGCGCTTCACCGTGTTACAGTGGCTGGGTGCCATTCTCATCGTGATCGGGGTTATTCTTTTCGCGTGGAAAAGAAGGCCTGCCTGAAAAGGCGTGGGCAAAGTTTTTGGAACGGAATTTTACAAGCTGTAATTTGCTAAAATCCTTTCGCCCCGAGGTATTTGTCCAAGGCGGCTTCCAGAATGTCTTTGCGGGAGCGAGAGGAGTGTTCGGCATAGGCGGACAGACGTGCCAGAATGGTTTCCTGAATGTCGAAGCCCTGGTGGCGGATGCCTTGAGTAGTTTGGCGTTTGAGGCGGGTTTGGCGGTAGGTTTCAGCCCGCGCGGCGGCCCGTTCCTCGGGGGTGAGGGGTGCGGCACCGGCGGGGGGGCGTCCCCGGCCACGGGAGGTGGATTTCTTCGGACTCGATGGCATGGGGTCGAGCCTACGGGGAAGGGGAATATTTGCAATGAGACAGGGGAGCGGACTGGCTCCGCTCTGAAAAGGGGGATTCTCAAGGGGCGCTCCCCTTGAGCCGGGTTACTTGGATCCGCGTCTAAAGCGGCTGGTCGATCCGAAGCATGACAGTTGGGGTGTTGGTTCCTTCCGCCCGGAAGGCTCCGGGGGGAAGGGAAATCCATGATTTAGCGAAATGGCGTAATGCTAATTCGCGTGAATTACCCGCCATGCAGATGGCGGCCAGTCGTCCGCCGGGTTTCAGGAACTTCTTGGCGTGGAGAATGTGGCGGATGTCCGCCCGCGCATGGAAGGGTGGGTTCATCACAATGGCATCGAACAAACCCAATTACGCCGGCGCGAGATTGAGGAAATCCGCTTGGCGGATGCTGACCCCGGCCCGGTCCTGCTGGAAAAGGACCCCTGCGCAGGCCGGGGCGATTTCCACGGCGACCACGGCGGAAGGAGCTTTCGGAGTCAGGGCGTCCAGCAACCTCCCCAGTCCCGCGGATGGCTCCAGGACGCGTGCCCCCGGCTGTAGATCGAGCAGTGCCACCAACTCGCCCGCCAAATCTGCGGGCGTTTGGAAAAGTTGGTAGGCGCTGATGGACTGGGGGGCGGAGCCATCCTCATGGCGGGTTTTCAGCTTGTCGAATCGTGGGCGGATTTCTTCCATGACATAACCTGCGGCGTCATTCG
>JAYUWQ010001030.1:0-2604 GCA_043753485.1 bacterium | reverse complement strand
GGATCTTGATGTGCCGTTGATGCGCAAGTTG
Source organism: bacterium (assembly GCA_043753485.1). Classification (GTDB taxonomy): domain Bacteria; phylum Verrucomicrobiota; class Verrucomicrobiia; order Verrucomicrobiales; family V1-33; genus CAIZWU01. The sequence goes on along the minus strand of JAYUWQ010001030.1, from coordinate 2,573 downwards.
CCCCAGGACTATCTGGTCGATCCCTATGTTTTCGACCGGCAGCCTCACTATCTGATTCTCGGCGGGGTCCTCTTCCAGGAACTCACCCTCCCTTTCCTTCAGTTGGCCGGGAAGGAATGGCGGGACCGGGCCGCCTTCCGTCTGGTTTATGCCCAGGCAAACCAGGATGAATTCCTCAAAGCAGGCCGCCGGAAACTGGTCTTTATCAGCGGCGTGCTCCCGGCTCCGTGCACCATCGGGTATGAGCGCATGGCCGGGTTGATCGTCAATCAGGTGAATGGCAAGGACATCACGGATCTCGCCTCCCTCGCCGGGGCCATCAAATCCCCCGCCAATGGCATCCACCGCATTGATGTGGTCGACGGTCCCAGAACCATCTATCTCGATGACGCCCAGGCCAAACAGGACAACGCTGAATTCCTGCCCAATCGCTACCGCATCACTGCGCTGTCGAATCTGAAGTAGGGCCCTGCGCTTTCGCGGGAATGCCCTCCCTGAAGTGGCCTCCTGCCCGTCAAGGCTGAGGGCAGTCAGGGTAAAACCGTCGCCACTTCCAGCGCCGGGAGACCGGAGAATCAGTGACCGGTAAAAGTCCGTTGCCCCGGTCTTTTGCTTGCCACCGGCTTTTACAATTCTGCCCCGATTTTAGCCTTCCCCCTCCCCGCAGACTCATTATCGGTAGATGCCATGTCCCGCCTGATCATCATTTGCCTCGCCGCCGGTGGATTTTACCTGACCACTCCTTTCTGTAGGGCAGAGCAGGCACTGTCCGTGTCCCGCACGGTGGAGATCCCGCGTCTCTGGCAGGCAGACCAGCATCTCTACGTCAAAGGCGACATCGGGTTGCCCGCCGACCGGTTGGCTGCCCTGGAGGAATGGCTGGATGCCCACGCGCCGCACTGGACGGTGGTGCTGATGGACGAGGCCTCAGGCGAAACCTGGCAGGAGACCGGGGGTGACCGCTACACCGGAATGGATGCGGTGGAGTATGCCCTCGGCCAGGACTTGCCCGCGAAGACGGCGTTTGGCAAATTCACCCATCCGCAAACCGGGGAACGCGATGGCGCGTGGCTGGTGATTTTTCTCCGGGAGCGGAAGTTCAGTTATTGGGCTGCCGATGCCTACGACCGCCGCCGGCTGGGTGAAGACCGCTGGCAGGGAAATCTGGACAGCGCTGCCAAACAGGCCATGCGCGGCGGGGGGCGGATCGTCGATGCCGTGCAGGACACGATCACCTCCATCGATGCGGATTTGAAGCGCCGCATCACCCAGGAAGTGGAGACCCGTCGTCAGGAGCAGGAGCGTCAGGAACGCCTGCGGAGCCGGACCGGGAACGAGCTTGCCGGAATCCGTCAGGCGGTACAACGGACCGTAGAGCAGGCGGCCAGCCTGCGCCGGGATCTTCCCGAGGCGGCCGGGAGTCTGGGCAAACCGCCGGTGGACCGCTGGCTCTCCAGTCTGGAGGAAGCGGCGGCGCTCCTGCCCGGTGGTCCCCCGGACCAGGTGGCGGCGCAGGTGGAGAAAGTACGGGCGGAGGTTGAGTCGTGGGAGACGGCATTCACCGCCCACCGGAACGCGCCGGAAACCATCAGGGCGCTGCAGCAGGAGATGGATGCCATCGAATTGCATGCCTGGAGCGGAGCCGCCCGGGCCGATCTTCTGACCGCCCGCGGACTCCTGCGGGACGCCACCGAAGCCCACGCACGCGCCGACACCGGATTCGCCAAATCCCTGGACGAGGCCAGCCGCCTTCTGACTGCGCTGCGCGCTTCCGATGCGGCGACCCGCCGCATGGAAAACGAATACCACCAATTGCAGGAGCAGGCCGGAGCGGTGCACTATTCAGTTTCCACGGAAGCCGCCACTCTGCTCAACCGGGCCCGCGCGGCTCTCTCGGAATTCCCTGCTGAACGTGAAGCCGGCCGCGATGGCGGCGACCGGCAGCAGACCGCCCGCGAGCTCCTGGCCAAAGCCCGCCTGACCGATGAAGCGGCCACCCGCCGGGCCCGGGAAATCCGTCAGGCCAGCCGGGCTGGAGGGGTCGTGGGGAGCGCCGCGCTGCTGCTGGGCGGCTGGGCCGGCAACCGCCGCCGCCGGAAGATCAAGGAACGTGCCACCAACCTATTCCAGCAGTGGGAGGAAGCGCTGCAAAAGAAAACCAACGAGCTGTTTTCCCTGCTGGACCGGGCGGGCCGGGCCATTGGCTCCTCGGCCGTGCTGGAGCGCAGCAGCTGGTCGGGCACCACCCGGCAACTCGCCCACCAGACCATTCTGGACGTGGATCAACTCTTCGTGATGTCTTCCGCCTTGGATCAGGTGCTGGAACGGGCCCGGGCACTCGTCCAGCCGGCCAATCCCTTCTCGAAAGGCCGGAATCTGGTGTCCGGCGGGCGTTACCAGGCCGCCGTGGATTTGTTGGAGCAGGAACAGATTCAATTCAGCCCGGACACCCAAATTCCCACCATCCTCAGCACCGCTCCCGACCAGGCATGGCGGGGCCTGCTGGGCCGGCGCGAGGACTGCGAACCGTTCGCCCTGACTTTTTCCGGTCTGAATGAAGCGTTCAACGAACG
>JAYUWQ010001029.1:0-6521 GCA_043753485.1 bacterium | reverse complement strand
GGCCAAAGTGGCGCTGAAGCCGCAGGGCCTGGTTTATGTGAGGGATGCGGTGCTGACCCATCATACCGGAGCGGTGCGCGGCCAGGGAATGCTGGGGCCGGCGGGGGAACGTTATGAAGTGGACTGGCAGATGGCGGCGGGGCCGGTGCTTCCCTTCCTGCCGGAGGGGGGTGCCCGCTCGTTGCTGGAGCGCTTTGGCTTTGATGCGGCGTCGAGGATCGCGGTGCGGCTGCAGGGCGACCGCGCCGGGGGAAGCGCTCGGTGGCGCCATGCCGGGCGGCTGCAGTTGCGTGATTTTTCCTATCAGAATACTCCATTGCGGGAAGTGGCCGCGGATATCGTCGCCAACGGCGGTGCCGAGACGCCGCTGATCTTCCGGAATGCGGTGCTGGAAATGGAGGAGGGGCTGGGCAAAGCGAAGGAGGTGCGGGTCGATCCCCCGCAGAAGTTGCTATGGATCGTGGGGGGCGAGAGCACGCTGCGGCCGGCCCCGTTGCTGCATTTGTTCCAGCCGGCGCTGGGCCGGGAGCTGGAAAAATACCGCTTCGTCAAACCGCCGGATGCCCGCATGGAAGGTGTGATAGATCTGAAGGGGCTGACCCGGAGTGACTACCTGATCCATTTGCGCACCCGCAGCCGCTGCGGGCTGGATGTGGCCGGGCAGGCCATGGAATTTGACCAGACGGCAGGCACGGTGCACGTGAAAGGACCGGAAATGACGGTGCGGCTGGCAGGGACCACGGTGCCGGAAATGGATGTCTTCAAGTTATTGCGGTTCGCGGAGGCGTCCCCGGCTTCCTTTGAGGGGACGTTTCCCCTGGCCCGCGGACCGGGAATGCTGCCCTCCTGGAAAGTGGCGGTGCGTGCCCCGGGCCGGGTGAATCTGGACGTGCTGGGCCGCACCTGGCCCCTTGATCAATTTGCCGGAACGTTGCAGACCGAAGGCGAAGGCCTGGTGGGCACGGGAGGGGCGCAATTGTTCGGGGGGAAATTCGGAGCCAGTCTGGATTTCCCGAAGTCAGGGAGCATGGCGCATGGCGGCAGCCTGGTCCTGCAGAATGTCCCGTTCGGTTCGCTCGCCGAAGTATTGGATCCCAGCCGGCGGACCGAAGGACGGCTGACGGGCAGTTTTTCCTACCGGATTCCGTCGCCGGATCCGGGCTCGCTGGAAGGAAAGGGGGAGTTCAAGCTGGAGGAGGGTAACATATTTGCCCTGCCGCTGCTGGGGCCACTCTCCTCCGTGCTCAACGCGCTGATTCCCGGGGAAAACGTGGGCTACAGTGTGGCCCGCACCGCCACGGCCACCTTCCAGGTCACGGGGGGCAAGGTGATTCTTCCTGACTTCTCGGCGGCCACCACGACTTTTAAACTGATGGTGGCGGGGGAAGTGGACTATCTGAAGGACCATGTCGATTTCCTGGCACGGGTCAATCTGAACGGCCCTCCGGGCATGTTGCTGTTCCCGGTCAGCAAGCTCTTCGAATATGCCGCCGACGGAACCATGGCCGATCCCGCCTGGCATGCCCGTTTTTTTGCCGGACCCTTCCGCGGCAAACCCGGCGATGAAACCCCGCCGGAACCGTCCCCGCCTGCCGGTAAAACCAATGGCCGCCGCTAGCCGATACAGGGGGCGCAAGAGCCGGTGCTGGAAACCTGACGACGGGGCGGATGGTGGATATCAGTAATCCATGTCCCGGAAATTCGCCCGGGTAGTCTCGGTCTGGCGCAGCATGGTTTCGCTGTTCTTGCGGAGCCGCTGGCAGAGTTCCTTGCCGAGGGCGGTGACGAGTTCCAATCCCACCAGGGGATCCTGCTGCACCATGGCCTGGAAGTCTTCCCGCGAGATGGTGAAAACCACGGATGGATCCCCCACCACGACATCCGCCGAGGCCCGGGCCACCGGATCCAGCAGGTTCATTTCCCCGACGGTTTCCCCGGGCTTTACGGTGGCTACCTCAAGGATATCGGCGTGGGAGTGGACATAGACTTTCATGCTGCCGGCAATCACCACGGACATGGTATCGTGCGGCTGCCCCTGGGTGGTCAGATAAGCACCATGGGCGAGTGCTTCAAAACGCCCGGAGGCTGCCAGTATTTGACGGGCGCGGTCGCTGACGTCCTTGAAGACGCCGATGGCCGGCAAGGAAACAAGAGCGGTGGCGGCAAGTGGGTCGGCATTCATAATGGCTGCAGAGCTATTCTGAGTAACACACCCATACTACCGCCCCGCTGAAAGGCAAGCCTGCCAAAAGGGCAGGAAGTTTTCCCTGGCGCGCCCGGAGGAAGCCGATCCCGCCCCTGCTGCGGTCTGCCTGGCCCCGCCAACCTATGGGTTCGGCGAAACAATGGGGCCGCTGGAGTGGTATGTAGTGAAATCCCCTCATGCCCCTATCGATGAATTCCGTTCATTTCCCTTCCGCCCTGCTGTGGCTGTTGGCGGGAACGGCATGCCTGGGCGCGGCGCCCGATAACAGGGAGCCGGCCATGGCGATGAAAGTGCTCAGGCTGAATTGCCTGCCCTGCCACAATGAGGAGAAACGCAAAGGAGGCCTGCTCCTGACCACCCGGGCGGGCCTGCTGGAGGGGGGCGATGAGGGAGGAGCCATCCTTGAGGGGAAGCCGGAGGAGAGCCGGTTGATCCAGTCCCTCGCGGCCGGAGTGGAATCCCATATGCCGCCCAAAAAGCAGCTCCCGGCATCCCAGATCAAACTTCTCGCCGATTGGGTGCGCGACGGGGCCTTGTGGGATGAGGCCGCCCTGGCAGGAATGGCCCCGGCTCCGCGGGCGGTGGCCCTGGCGCCGGTGCCGGCGGCTTATCGTCCGGTGATGGCCTTGGCTTTGTCGCCGGATGGATCGCGTCTCGCGGTGGGCTGCCGGAACGAAGTGGTATTGTTTGAAGTCGGGCCGGACAGCTTGAAATTCCTTGGCCGGGCCAGTGCACATTTGGATCCGGTGCAGTCGATCTCGTGGATGCCTGATGGCAAGCAATTGGTCAGCGGAGCCTTCCGCCGGGTGGTGGTTTGGAATGCCGCGCCCTTCCGTCAGGAGCGCGAGATCAGCACCGGCCTCACCGACCGCATCACGGCACTGCGGGCGCTGCCCGATGGCCGGCAGGTGCTGCTGGCCGATGGGGTGGTGGCCGAGAGCGGGATTGTCAGGGTTCTGGACATGGAGGGTGGACAGATCGCCCGTTCCTGGCCGGCGCATGACGACACGATTTTCGCCATGGCCCTGAGCGGGGATGGAAAACTGCTGGCCACCGCCGGAGGGGACAAACTGGTGAAGCTCTGGGATGTGGGGGCGGGAACGGTTTCGGCCAAATTGGAAGCCCACAGCACCCAGGTGTTGAGCCTCGGGTTCAATCCTGACAGCAGCCAGCTGGTGACGGGAGGGGCGGACCGGCAATTGAAAGTCTGGGACGTGAAGACCCGCGAAAACACCACCGCACTGGCCAGCAAAACCACCGCCTTCAATGCGGTGCTCTGGAGTGCGGACGGGCCCGCCGTTTTTGCGGTCACGGATGATGGGTCCCTGTTGCGTTATACCGATCTGAAGACCCACACCGGTGCCCAGAGTTCCGATACCGGAAATGAGCGGGTGCTGGGCAAGGCGGAGGTGGCCCTCTATTGCCTGACCGCGACGGACAATGGAGAGCGGATCTTCGCCGGTTCCAGTGACGGACAACTGCTGGGATGGAACAAGGATGGAAAACTGTTGGATAAAATCGATGTGGTGACCGCCCAGGCCGTTGCCCCTGCTCCCCCATGAAACTGCCTTCCTGCCATTTGATTTTCCTCGCGGCGCTCGCCGTTATCCCCACAGGACCCTGCGGGGCCCAGGTGGTTGCGCCCGCGGCCGGAGCGGCAGGCGGAAATACGATCACCGCCCTGGTCAGTGAGCCCGCCACGATGCGTTTGGCGGCGGGCGCCCGGGCCGCCTTTCTGATCACCGAACGCCGGGCCGATGGCTTTGAGGCCGATGCCACGGAAACGGCCGTGCTTTCCCTGAGTGAGCCTGACAAGGCGGTCCTGGAGGAGCCAGGAGTGCTGCGGGCCCGGCAGGCTGGGGCACTGCTGGTGATCGCCACCAAGGGGACCCATCGCCTGGAGATCCCGGTCGAAATCACCGCGCCCTCCGTGGAACCGGTTTCCTTTGTCAGGGATGTCCTGCCAATTCTGGGCAAGAGCGGCTGCAATGCCGGGGCCTGCCATGCCAAGGCCGATGGCCAGAATGGATTCCGCCTCAGTGTCTTTTCGTTCGACCCGCAGTCGGACTACCGGAATATTACAGGAGGAGCGCGGGGGCGGCGGATTTTTCCCTCCGACCCGCCGGAGAGCCTCTTGTTATTAAAGGCGACCCAGACCATTGCCCACGAAGGCGGGGAACTGTTCGGGCAGGACTCGGATGCCTACCGCACCCTGGTGCAGTGGATTGGCTCGGGCATGGCTTACAGCCACGAAAAGGAAGCAGCCCTGAGCCGGGTGGAGGTCTTCCCGTCCGCCCGCCGCTATCGTAAAGGCGCGGTCCAGAAATTGATCGTAAAGGCACACTACACCGACGGCTCAGCCCGGGATGTCACAGCGCTGGCGCAGTTTGATTCAAATGACAAACAGATCGCCACGGTGAGCGGGGAAGGGCGGATCACGGTTGATCAGGTGAGTGGCCAGGCGGTGGTGGTGGCCCGTTTCATGGGCATGGTAGGGGATTCGCAGGTGATGGTGCCGGCCGATCAACTGCTGCCGGATGCGGCCTATCAGGGTCTGCCGGTGCACAATTTTATCGATGAACTGGCTTACGCCCGGTTCCGGCAATTAGGGGTGTTTCCCTCGGAACCCTGCAGCGATGCCGAGTTCCTCCGCCGGGCCTCGCTCGACACGCTGGGGATCCTGCCCACCGCGGAGGAGGCCCGGCAATTCCTCGCCGATCCCGATCCCCGGAAGCGGGCCAGGGTCATTGACCGGCTGCTCCACCATCCAGCTTATGCCGATCACTGGGCGGCCAAATGGGCCGACCTGCTCCGCCCCAATCCTGACCGGGTGGGGGTCAAAGGCGTTTACATTCTGGACCAGTGGATCCGGGACAGCTTCCGGCAGAACAAGCCCTACGACCAATTTGTAAGGGAAATCGTCACTGCCCAGGGAAATACCCATCAGGACGGGCCGGCGGTGATCTATCGCGACCGGCGCGAACCCGCGGAACTGACCACGATGTTCAGCCAGCTTTTCCTCGGGGTCAGGCTGGACTGCGCCAAGTGCCATCATCATCCCAATGAGAAATGGAGTCAGGAGGACTTCTACCGGATGGCCGCTTTCTTTGCGCCGCTCAAACAGAAGGGCGGCGGAATCTCGACTCCGATTTCCGGAGGCAACGAGACGTTTTTTGTGGTGGCGGGGGGCTCTCTCAAACACCCGGTCACTGGCGAAGTCATGCCCCCGCAGCCGCCCGATGGCCCACCCGCTGCCGCCGCGGGCGATGCCGATCCGCGTCAGGCGCTGGCCGGTTGGATGCTGGACCCGGCGAATCCATTCTTCGCGCGCGCCATCGCCAACCGGATCTGGAGTCATTTTTTCAGCAAGGGAATCGTGGACCCGGTGGATGATTTCCGCCTCTCCAATCCGCCGGCCAATCCGGCGTTGCTCGATGCCCTCGCCGGGGAATTGGTGCGCGCCAGATACGATCTGAAGGCCCTGATGCGCGCCATCATGACTTCCCGTCTCTATCAATTGAGCAGCCAGCCGAATCAAACCAACGCGGCGGATACCCGGAACTTCTCCCGCTTCTACCGGCGCCGGATGGGAGCGGAAATGATGGCCGATGCCATTGGCGATGTCACCGGTGTGCCGACCCTGTATCCGGGCCTTCCCACCGGCAGCCGGGCCGTCCAGGCTTGGACTTATAAAGTGGATTCGCGCACCATGGATGCGTTTGGCCGGCCCAACTCCAGCAGTGACTGTCCCTGTGAGCGGAACATCAAACCGACCATCGGTCAGGCGCTCCATCTGATGAACTCGCAGGTGCTGCACGGCAAGCTGACCAGCAGCGAGGCCCAGGCCCGGGTGCAACGTCTGGCGGCAGGGAATGCGGACCCCGGGGAGATTGTCACGGAACTCTATCTGGCCTGTTACAGCCGGCTGCCTAGCGAAGAGGAAATCCAGCTGGCGACGGCTTCCTTTGCCGACCATCCCGTGATCCGGCGCCGGGCCATCGAGGATCTGCTCTGGGCGTTGATGAACTCCGCCGAATTTGTCTTCAATCATTAACTAATAACAGCCATGGCCACCCACCGAAACTGCGACGGACTTTTCCGCCGGGACTTCCTCCAACTGGGGCTGCGCGGCGCCATGGGGCTCGGGCTCTGCGATTTGCTCAGGCTCAAGGCCCAGGCCAGCGGGCAACCGGGCGTCACCGCCAAAAACATCAACTGCATCATGATCTGGCTCGATGGCGGTCCTTCCCATTTTGAGACCTTTGATCCCAAGCCGGACGCGCCGGCCGACATCCGGGGAGTGTTCAAAACCGTG
>JAYUWQ010001028.1:0-6521 GCA_043753485.1 bacterium | reverse complement strand
TCCGGCAGGGTGACAAAACGGGGCAGTTCGGCGCTGGGGATTTCGATCAGGGCGTGGCCGAGGCGGGTCTTGCGGCCGGCACGGCCCATTTCCACCGCAAGATACATGGGCTGATCGCGCAGGGAACCGAGCTGGCTGTAGCTGCGGATCACGATGGGCATGATCCGCGGCCGCACTTTGGCGAAAAAATACTCCGTGAGCCACGGCTTGAGCGCACGGGGCACTTCGGTGTCGTTGATGAGGCGGATGCCCTGATGGGCCAGCCCGGCAAATACTTCGTCGTAAATCCGGTCGTAAATGCCCGCGTCCCGTTTGATGACGCTGCGGGCTTCCTTGAGGGTTGCTTTGGGATCGGGCAGTTGGAGTTTGCGGTAGTCCTTCCCCAACAAGACAAGCCGGCGCAGCGTGGCCATGCGGACCCGGAAAAACTCATCCAGGTTCGATGAGTAGATGCCGAGGAATTTCAGGCGCTCCAGCAAAGGGACCGCCGTATTGCCCGCTTCCTGCAGAACACGCGAATTGAAGGCCAGCCAACTGATCTCCTTGCTGCGGAAGGGCCCACCGTCCAACAGCACCGGCTTGTGATCACGGAGGACGGGGGGGAGGGGTTCTACACCAACGGCAGGAGGAGGTTCCATTATCGTATCAGGGTTGGGACGGGCCGGAGACTCCCACCATGGCGGCTTCGTAACGAAATTGTCACAGAGTTTTGATTTATTCAGACGAATCGTCCTAAAATGGGCCGCAACCGATCCAACGTCAGGTCAGGCCAAAGACTGCGGTCCGTGACCAGTGCCATATCTAGAGCCCGGTGCTCGGGCCAATCCGGCTCCAGGGGAATCTGCGGAATGGCCGCGGCGATAATAGCCTTCGCCGCTGCCGCATTGGCGGTGAGATGGCCGATCACGGTCTGCGCATTGACCGGTTCCTCCTCGACTTTCCAGCAGTCGTAATCGGTGATCATGGCCAGGGTGGCCAATGCGATCTCGGCTTCCCTCGCCAATTTCGCTTCCGGGAGATTGGTCATTCCGATCACATCAAATCCGAGCTGACGGTTGGCTTTGCTCTCGGCCCGGGTGGAAAAGCCCGGTCCATCCATGTTCACGTAGGTGCCACCATCGTGCACCCGGCGGCCCTGCGCCACGCAGACTTGGTGCAGAATCCCGCGGAGCCCCTCGCTGACCGGATCGCTGAATCCCACATGGGCCACAATGCCATCACCGAAGAAGGTGTGCTGGTCCCGGCGGCTGGTGCGGTCAAAATACTGGTCCGGCAGCACGATGTCGCGGGGGGCGTAGGTTTCCTGGAGGCTGCCCACGGCGGTGACGCAGATGATCCAGCGAACCCCCAGTGACCGCAGCGCCCAGAGGTTGGCCCGGTGATTCAATTCCGTGGGGAGAATGCGGTGGCCCCTCCCATGACGGGGCAGGAAAATGACCCGCCGTCCGGCCAGCCGTCCGGCCACGAGGGCATCCGACGGTGGACCCCATGGAGTCTCAACAGCCAGTTCCTCATACCCTTCCAGCCCCTCCAGTTCATAAAGGCCGCTTCCCCCGATAATGCCGATGGCAGGCTCGGGCAGGTCATGCTGAATCTTGATCATATCCTATCCACGCGCAGGCCAACCGGGAATTCAACCGCCCCGCCATAGGAGAAAATCCTTCTTTCCCCCGGCACCTGGCGCCGTATCTTCCAGGGAAGTTCCAACCCTTTCCACCCCCTCTTTTCCGCCCCCCTCAATGAAATGCGACGTCTGCGACGATAAAACGGCTACGGTCTTCCTCACGCAAATCGTGAAGGGAAACATGCAGAAGATCAATCTGTGTGAAAACTGTGCCAAGGAAAAAGGCGTGACCGATCCCACCGGGTTCCAACTCGCAGACATGCTCCTTGGCTTTGGCCAGGGTGCCCGTGTAGAAACCCAACCTATGGAAAAATCCTGCGCCGCCTGCGGCATGACCCAAAGCACCTTCCGCAAGACCGGACGTCTCGGCTGTGCCGCGTGTTACAGCGTCTTCGGTGACGGCATGGACGGCCTGCTCAAGGCCATGCACAAAGGCACCCGCCACATCGGCAAAGTGCCGGCCCACCTCAGCAACCGCCAGGCTGACGAGGAACACCTCGCCCAGCTCCGCACCGCCCTCGACGACGCCGTCTCCCAAGAGGCCTACGAAGACGCCGCCCGCCTCAAATCCGAGATCGCCACCCTCGAAAAATCCCTCAAACAGCGCGTCCGCGTCTAAAAAGCAGGCCCTCGGATTTCAGCACGCCAGCCGGCCATCCAGCGCTCCCGTTTCTGAAACCAGCCCCCCTTTCCCCTCTCCTTCCCATGATGAAATTCACCACCCTCCTCCGCCGTCCGCCCGAATGGATGGAGCACGATGGGCCCTGCCGCGATATCGTCCTCACCAGCCGCATCCGGCTGGCCAGAAACCTCGAAGGCCCCGCTTTCCCCGGATGGGCCAAAAAGGAGGACCGAGTTGCCATCATGCAGGAACTCCAGCCGCGCATCGAATCCCTCAGCGGCATGAAGGATTGCTTCTCCGAGGACCTCTCGAACCTGGACGCCATCCGCAAGCAGGTCCTCGTCGAGAAACACCTCATCTCGCGTGAGCAGGCCGCGAAATCCGCCGGCAGCGCGGCGGTCATTAACCGTGAACAGTCGCTCTCCATCATGATCAATGAAGAGGACCACCTCCGCATGCAAAGCATCCGTTCCGGCCTGGATCTGGTGGCTGCCCATGCCGCCCTCGACAAATTGGACACTGAACTGGAGGAACAGGTCCGTTTTGCCTGGGACAAACGATTTGGTTACCTCACGGCCTGCCCCACCAATCTCGGCACCGGCATGAGAGCCAGCGCCATGCTGCATCTTCCGGCCCTCGTCCTCGGCGAGCAGGTCAATCAGGTCATTCAGGCGGTGAACAAGATCGGACTCGCCGTCCGTGGCCTTTATGGGGAAGGCACCGAAGCCCTCGCCAATCTCTTCCAGGTCTCGAACCAACATACCCTGGGCGAACGCGAGGGGGATATCATTGCCCGCCTCGAGAAGGTGATCCAACAAATCATCACCCACGAGCGCAACGCCCGCCGCAAACTCCTCGAGGACAGTCCCCACAAAATTTGCGACCATATCGGCCGGGCCTACGCCGCCCTGCGGTTCGCCCATATCATCGAGAGCAAGGAGGCACTTACCCACCTCTCCATGCTCCGCATGGGTGCCGACATGGGAGTCCTGCCCGCCAGCGAGGCCCGGCTCATTGATACCCTGCTGGTGGAAATCCAGCCCGCCCACCTCCAGACCGCCGCCCAGCGCAAACTCAGCGGCGAGGAACGCGACATCCTCCGCGCCGAAGTCCTCCGCCGCCGCCTCCACCACCTGCCCGAGCCTGACATGTCCGCCTGCACAGGCCCCGGGCCGGAGACCCGGCCCGATCTGAAAGCCTGAGGCATGCAAAACCCGCTTCAAGATTGCTCCGCTACCCGGCTCTCCGGGATATGGCTCCCAGCTCAAGGGAAAACCAGCTGAAGAAATCAGGCCCTGCGGGCCGTATCCGGACAACACCGGATATGAAACACGCTTTTCCCTTCACCTTGCTGACCCTGGCCCTCGCGGCGCCATGCGGGGCGGAGGAGTTTTTCACGGACCGGATCGCCCCGCTTCTGAAACAACGCTGCTTCGAATGCCATTCGCATGAGTCCGGCAAAATGAGAGGAGGCCTGACGCTCGACAGCAAACCCGGCTGGGCCGAAGGCGGCGAACACGGCCCCGCCCTTCTGCCTGGAGAGCCGGAAAACAGCCTGCTTCTTAAAATGGTGCGTTGGACGGATGCGGACCATCAAATGCCGCCCAAGGAGAAACTCCCTGACGGGGAAATCGCCCTCCTGGAGGAATGGATCAAACGCGGCGCCCCTGACCCCCGCACTGCCCTCGTAAAGCCGCCGCCGGATGCGGATTGGTGGTCGCTCCGGCCTCTGGCGGCTCCGCCGGTCCCCGGCGCACCTGACCCTTCCCTCACGCATCCCATCGACCGCTTCATCCGCGCCCGCCTTGCCGACGCCACCCTGAGTCCGGCCCCGCCTGCCGACGCCCGCACTCTGATCCGTCGCGTGACCCAGGATTTGACCGGCCTGCTTCCCACCCCCGCGGAAACCGAGGCCTTCATCAAGGAGTCCGCCTCCTCCCCGGCAAGTCAGGATGGATCCAGCCCCGCGTGGCTGGCCGTGGTGGACCGCCTGCTGGCCAGTCCCCGCTATGGCGAGCGATGGGCCCGCCACTGGCTGGATACGATCCATTTTGCGGACACCCACGGATTCGAGCACGATGTCCATCGCCCCAACGCCTGGCGCTTCCGCGACTACGTGATCGGCGCATTCAATCAGGACACCCCATGGCCCCGCTTCATTCAGGAGCAACTGGCTGCTGATACGTTATTCCCGGCGGACACCCGGCTCACCGCGGCGCTGGGTTTCCTCGGGGCCGGACCGTTCGACGCTTCAGCGGAAGGCACCGCTCCGGCCGCGTATGAATATGTGGACCGCGACGACCTCGTGACCCAGACGATGGGCGCTTTTGTCAGCACCACCGCCAACTGCGCCCGCTGCCATGCCCACAAATTCGACCCCATCACCCAGGATGATTATTTTTCGCTGCAGGCGGTCTTCGCCGGGGTCGGCAAAGGGAATGTGGCCTACGACGAAGACCCCGCCACCGCTGGGCAAAGACGCCAATGGACAACGGTGCTCGACGCGGCCGATGCCATCGGCCCTCTCCAGCCCGAAGTACTCCTGACCGCCGAAAACGAAGCGCTGGTGACCCAATGGGAAGCCGCAGGCGGGGGCCGGGAGACCTGGCAAACCCTGAGCCCTGACCTTTACACCCCGGCGGTCAGCGCCGTGCTGACCCGTCTCGCCGATGGCTCCGTGCTTTCCAGCGGGCCGCGGCCCGACACGGAAACCTATACCCTCACCGTCTCCAGTCCGCCCCGGGAAGTCAGCGCCCTGCGGATTGATCTGCTGACAGATGACTCCCTGCCCCTGAAGGGACCGGGCCGGCTGGACAACGGAAACCTGCACCTCAGCGGCTTTGAAGCGTGGATCTTCCGGGCCGGGGGAGCCGCTCCGGAAAAAATCGGATTCACCCGGGCCCTGTCTGATTTTGATCAGGCCGGTTATGCTGCTCCCACCTTGATTGATGGCGATCCCAAAACCTCGTGGGCCATTCATCCCCGGGTCGGCGAACCACATCATGCGATCCTCAAACCGGCCGCTTCCCTGACATTTGCCGAAGGGGACCGGCTCGTGATTGCCCTGCAACAGCTCCAAGGCGGACAACACCTGCTGGGGCGGTTCCGTCTTTCCGCCACCGCCGCTCCTGCAGAAAGGCTGATCGCCCTGCCCGCGGCAGCGCAGGCTGCTCTCCTGACCGCCCGTGAGCAACGCCTGCCCGAAGGCCGGCTGGCACTGGCGGCGGCCGTGCTTCAGGAACGGGCGCGCCTGGAGTTGTCCCGCCTGCCCGCCCAGGTCCACGTCTATGCAGCTTCCGCTGCCAACCAGGCCGCACGGGGTGCGATTCTGAAAGCGCCGCAGCCGCGGACCATCCACATTTTGAAACGGGGCGACCTGGACAAACCCGGTGCTGCAGCCGGGCCAGGAGCCCTGTCCGCCGTCACTGCGCTGATCGCACGTTTTTCCCCGGCCGACCCGCAAAATGAAGGGCAGCGACGTGCCGCCCTCGCCGGATGGATCGCGCACCGGGACAATCCCCTGACTTGGCGCAGCGCGGTCAACCGGGTCTGGCACTATCATTTCGGGAGGGGACTTTGTGAGACGCCTTCGGACTTCGGCCGCATGGGAGGCATCCCTTCGCATCCGGAACTGCTGGACTGGCTGGCCGTCTGGTTCCGGGATGACGCCAAAGGCTCGCTCAAGGCGCTGCACCGCCTCATCGTCACCAGCGCCACCTGGCAGCAAAGCTCGGCCCTCCTGCCACCTCCGGCCGGTGCCGCCCAGCCGGTGACCACCCTCACGCCCCGCAGCGGGGGTGCGGACCCCCAAGGCATCGACCCTGACAACCGCCTGCTGTGGAGGATGAACCGCACCCGGCTGGATGCCGACAGTTATCGAGATGCCGTGATGGCCGCCAGTGGCCGGCTCAACCTGAACATGGGCGGTCCGGGCATTGCCCATTACAATGCCAGTCCGGGCCCCCAGTCCACTCCGGTGCTGGACTACGCAGGATTTGATTGGGAAGCGCCCACCGCCCCGCGGCGCAGCATCTACCGCGTGGTTTACCGTGGCATCGCCGACCCCTTCATGGAAGTGTTGGATTTTCCTGACATGGGCCTCCTCTCGCCCACCCGCGGTTTTTCTGCCTCCGCCCTGCAATCCCTGACGCTTTTCAACAATCCCTTTCTGCTGGGTCAGAGC
Organism: bacterium; assembly: GCA_043753485.1. Taxonomy (GTDB): domain Bacteria; phylum Verrucomicrobiota; class Verrucomicrobiia; order Verrucomicrobiales; family V1-33; genus CAIZWU01. The sequence goes on along the minus strand of JAYUWQ010001028.1, from coordinate 92 downwards.
GCCCACCTCTCAGCCCGCGTGGCGGGAACAGTTCCGGCTCCGGCAGAACCGATCCGTCAGATGTTCCTTCTGGTCCTGCTGCGGGAGCCTGG
>JAYUWQ010001027.1:0-2607 GCA_043753485.1 bacterium | reverse complement strand
CATGGTCCAGCACCTGCACTTCGATCCCGTGCGGCAGTCCGGGTTTGCCGGCGGTGGTGAGGTTGCCGATCGACTCCGGGGTGGCCCACACAAAAACGCCGGAGTTTCCGCCGGGCTTTTGGTGGCTCCATTCCACCACCAGTTCGAAGTTCTTCACTTCTTTCACGGTGCGCAGCACGCTGACAGGCTGGCCAGTGCAATGCAGTGCGCCGTCCTTCCAGCTCCAAGTGTCGTCGGCGCTGTTGACCTTGGTGAAGTCCGCGGCTCCGAGGGCACGCCAGCCGGGCTGCTGGTCATCGATAACGGCACGAACGGCCGCCGGGGCCGATGCCACGGCGGGCGTCTGCGCAGAAAGAGGGGAGGTCAGGGCGAGGGCCAGCGGGAGGGTGAGGAGGAGAGGTTTCATAGCAGATGGGTTTGGGGGCAAGTGACGTCAGCTGAACGTCCGTGCCGCCGACCTTCTAGCGTGGATCCCCAGGCCCGGCAACCGCCCGCTGTAACCTGCCCTGCACGCCCTGCCCGCTGAACCCTGACCGCTGCCCGCTGCCTTCCTTCCTCTCCATTGATTCACGAGCAAACCCGGGGCATCAGGATGCGCCTCTTCCACCCTGCCCCACCAGAACCCGATGAAACCAAACCACCGCCGAGGGATTTTTCTTGTTATGACGTTGTTGAGTCTCCCGGGTGCGGGCCTGACTCAGGAGCCCGGTCGGAAGCTCCCTGAAATACCCCGGCTGCGGGAACTGTCGTTTGCCTTCCTGACGGATGACCACCCGCTGCCGGGGGAGGAGCGCACCGCCCAAATCACGGCCCTGATCAAGGAGGCCACGGTGTTGGAGGTGCAGGCCGCCCTGACCGCCGGCACCGTGACTTCGGAGGAGCTGACAGGGTATTATCTGAACCGCATCCGGCGCCATGACGGACTGCTGCGCAGCTACATGGAAGTGAATCCGCGCTGCCTGGAGGAGGCCCGCGCGGCGGACCGGTTGCGCAAGGAAGGCAAGGTCCTGGGTCCCCTGCATGGCATCCCCTTGAATGTGAAGGACAATATCGGCACTGCCGCGCCGATGCACACCACCGCCGGCGCGGAGATCCTGCTGCACCATGCTCCGGCCCGCGATGCCGCGCTGGTGAGGCAACTGAGGGAGGCCGGCGCGGTGATTCTGGGCAAGGCCAGCCTGTCGGAACTGGCGGGGGTCCTGACCACGAATCCTTTGGGCTATAACGCCGTGAGCGGGATCGGGGTCAATCCGCATGGCAGGCAACTCTCCGTGTCCGGCTCCAGCAGCGGATCGGGCATTTCTGTGAGTGCCTGCCTGACCATGCTAAGTGTCGGCACGGAAACGTCAGGATCACTGATCTCGCCGGCGGCGGCGAATGGAGTGGTGGCCATGAAACCCAGCCAGGGGCTCGTAAGCGGGGAGGGAATCGTCCCGCTGATCCGCTATCAGGACTCCGCCGGTCCGGTGGCGCGCAGCGTGACCGATGCCGCGGTGCTGCTGGCGGCCATCGACACGGGCGAAGCAGACTATGCCGCCGGTCTGGACGCCGGGGCGCTCGCAGGCGTATCCGTGGGAGTGCTTCGTCAAGATATCACCGGACCTGAGAATCCGGGCCGGCAGGCGGATTGGCTGGATTTGATGGATGAGGGACTGGGCAAAGCGAAAGCCGTCAGCTGCGGGGTGACCCTCGAAGGAAAGATCGAGCTGCTCCCGCTCATTTTCCTCGGCCTCGCCCATGACACGATCGGCTATCTGGCGGATGCCGGAGCCCCGGTCAAAACGCTGGCAGACCTGCAGGCCTACAATGAGGCCAAACCGGAAATCCGGATTCCCCGCGGCCAGAACATTCTTCAGTGGGGATCCACGGCCCTGACAACGTTTTACAAGGAGGAAGGCCTCAAGGAAGACGGCCTGGCCAAGGCCTATGAAGACATGGCCCTGAAAACCCGGGAGTCGGCTGCGGCCATTCTGGCCAAGGCCTTTGCGGGGAATTCCGTGCAGGTGCTGGTGAGCCTGGCCAATACCCACTCGGAGCTCTACGCCACGGCGGGCTATCCGGCGATCACGGTCCCGCTGGGCTTGAACAAGGACGGGGTGCCCAATGGCATCACCTTCATTGGCCAGCGCGGCGCGGACGCCAAACTGCTGGCCTATGCCTTCGCCTTTGAGCAGGCGACGCGATACCGGGTCACTCCGGCAGCCGTCTGGAAGGATTGAGGCGCCATGTTCTACGGCCCGGCGGAGGACCACGCCTGACGACCCTCCTATCTGGCCGCCGCAGATGGATCACCGGTGGGCGGCGGAGCGTGGTCTTCCGAAGCTTTGGCGCCGAGGACTTCCGTGAGCACGGGGGTGAGAAGGTCAGCCCAAAGTTGATAACCCTTCAGAGCGAGGTGGAGGTTGTCGGAAGTGAAGGCTCCGGCGGCCAGCCGCCCGTCGGCATCCGTGAACCGTGGAAAGACATCGAGATAACGCACTTTTTTGCCGTCGGCATTGGAGGCCACGGTGGCATTGATCTTTTGGATGAAGGCATGGAGCTGCGGATCGGTGCCGCGGGGGAGGATGCCGGTGAGGAGCACGGTGGCTTCCGGGGCCTTTTGCTGGA
>JAYUWQ010001026.1:0-6525 GCA_043753485.1 bacterium | reverse complement strand
CCGGTGGTGGACCGGTCCTGTCCCCAGCCAGAAGAGCCGGATCGGACTGGGCCGGCCGGAAGTCACCGGCCTGGATGGGCATGAGTTCAGCGAGGGGGATATTCAGGAGTTGCTGGAGAGAGCCGAGCAGGGCTGGCCGGAGTTGGATTGGGCGTGGGCCTGGAAAAAACAGCGCGACAATGGAGGCGGGGGAGGAGCCCTCTGGCTGGACCGGGTGAGACTGCTGCGCCGGATGCTGGAGGTCGAACGCCGCCGTCCACTTCCGCGCCAGGCCTCCCGCCGGAGATTGGCAGGAAGCCCGGGGGGGCTTTGAGCCCAGGACCCTGGGAGGAGTGCGGTTGGGGGGGCAGCATTCTTTTCCATGGACGTTCCGGGGGGATTGGCCTTTGGATGGGGTTCACACTAATTGTTATGAAACTGATCCGATTTGGAGAAGCCGGGGCCGAGCGGCCGGGATTGTTGTTGGCGGATGGGACGCGGGTGCCCGCGCCTGATTTCTGCCGGGACTACGATGAACGCTTTTTCGCCTCCGGTGGGCTGGACCGGCTGAGGGAGTGGGCGGCGGGTGATTTGTCAGGACTGGAAGAGGTGCCGGAGGAGGTGCGCTGGGGGGCGCCGGTGGCGCGGCCTTCGAAGATTGTCTGTGTGGGATTGAATTACCGGGCACATGCGGTCGAGACAGGGGCGGCGATTCCGGGGGAGCCGGTGCTGTTTATGAAGGCCTCGTCGGCGTGGAACGGGCCATTTGATGACGTGTGGCTGCCGCCGGGATCGGTGAAACTGGATTGGGAGGTGGAGCTGGCAGTGGTGATTGGAAAAACGATGCGCCGGGTGCCGGAGGCGGAGGCGTTGGATTTTGTGGCGGGTTATGGGGTGATGAATGACTACAGCGAGCGGGCGTGGCAGAAGGAGCGCGGAGGCCAGTGGTCCAAAGGAAAGAGCGGCGATACCTTTGCGCCGTTCGGGCCTTGGCTGGCCACGCCGGAGGAGATCGGCGATCCGGGGAATCTGGCGCTGGGGTTGAGATTGAATGGCGAAACCAAGCAGGACAGCAGCACCTCGGATCTGATCTTCGGGGTGGCGCATGTGTTGAGCTACATCAGCTATTTCATGACCCTGCTGCCCGGGGATGTGGTGAGCACTGGCACGCCCAGCGGGGTGGGGGCCGGGCATCGGCCGGAACTTTTCCTGAAGGCGGGGGATGTGGTCGAGGCCACGGTGGCGGGACTCGGCACGCAGCGGCAGCGGGTGGTGGTGACCGCGGAAGGGTGAAGCCCGGTCAGAATACGTGTTTGCGGATGAACCTTTCGCAGGGAGCACCGTCCAAGCAAGGGTGAAGCAGCGGTTTGGCTGGTGCCGGGCCGGAGGCTTCCTGCAATCCCAACTCCCCAACACCCATGAAAACATCAATTTCCCTCCTGCTCGCTTTGGCGGGTCTGATCTCCCTGTCCGGCAAGGCCGGAGCCCAGGATGCTCCCCGTCCCGAAGGCGGTGCCCGCGGCGAATGGCGCGAGCGCATGCTGAAGGAATTCGACAAGGACGGCGACGGCAAGCTGTCGGTTGAAGAGCAGAAAGCGGCCCGCGAGGCCGGTGAAAAGCGGATGCTGGAGCGGTTCGACGCGGACAAGGATGGCAAGCTTTCCGACGACGAGCGCGCCAAAGCCCGTGAGGCGGGTGGCGGACGCGGCCCCGGAGGACCCGGAGGCGATGGCCCGCGTCGTCCCCTCACCCCGGAACTGCTGAAAAAGTATGACAAGGACGGCGACGGCAAACTGAATGAAGCCGAGGAGAAAGTGCTGCGCGATGACCGCCAGAAGGAAGCCTTGGCCAAATATGATGCCGACAAGGACGGCAAACTCTCCGACGAGGAGCGCGGCAAAATGCGTGAGGACTGGCAGAAGGAACGGGCCGCCCGCACCGGGGGCGAGGCCGCCAAAAAGGTGGAGGCTCCCAAAGCACCGGAAGCACCCAAGGCTCCTGAAGCCCCGGCTGCGGAGCCTAAAAAAGAATAGCGGTTTTTCTCTAATGCCCCTTCCTCCGCCGTCCCTGCGCCCGCCGTGCAAGGGCGGCGGTTTCCTGTTCCACTATCACCTGAAATAAAGCCATGATCCGCCCCGCCACGTTTGCCTGTTCCGTCACGCTCACCCTCGCCGCTCTGGCGGCAGGGGCCAGCCCAGCCCGGGCCGATTGGCCGCAGTGGCGGGGCCCCCTCGCCAATGGGGTGGCCATCGGAGCTACTCCTCCGACCGAATGGAGCGAAACGAAAAATGTGAAATGGAAGGTGAAAATCCCGGGCAGCGGCACCTCCACGCCGATCATTCTGGGTGACAAAGTTTACCTGACCACGGCGGTGGCCACCGGCAAAAAGGGCGCGCCGCCGGTGCTGGATCCTTCCCTGAAACAAGCAGATGCCCCGCCCGCCCCGATTCCGCCGGGCGGTCCCGGGGGAGAGCGGCAGGAACGTCGCCGTGAAGGCGGAGGCCCGCCCGGAGGTCCTCCGGGTGGGGGCGGCGGCCGGGGCCGGGGCCTGGCTCCGGATGAGGCTTTTCAATTTCAACTCCACTGCCTCGACCGCGCCACCGGCAAGACGCTTTGGCAGCAGACCGCCATTGAGCAGCTGCCGCACGAAGGGCACCACCAGGACCACGGGTATGCTTCCCATTCGCCCGTGACTGATGGCAGCCATGTGTATGCCTATTTCGGCTCGCGCGGCCTGCATTGTTATACCCTGGAAGGGAAACTGGTCTGGTCCAAATCCCTCGGCCGGATGCAGACCCGCAATGGGTTTGGAGAAGGCAGCTCGCCCCTGCTCAGCGGCGATGCCATCGTGATCAACTGGGATCATGAAGGGGCCGACTTCATCGTGTGTCTCGATAAAAAAACCGGAGCGGAACGCTGGCGCAAGGAGCGCGACGAGCCCACCAGCTGGGCGACGCCCCTTGCGGTGGAGCATGACGGCAAAACCCAGATTGTGGTGAGCGCCACCAACCGCATCCGCAGTTATGACCTCGCAACCGGGGACCAGATCTGGGAGTGCGGCGGCATGACCACCAATGCGATACCCACCCCGCTCACGGGCCACGGGATGCTATACGCCATCAGTGGCTTCCGGGGCAATGCGGTGCTGGCGATCCGCCTGGGCCGCACCGGCGACCTGACGGATACCGATGCCATTGTGTGGAAGTACGAAACCAAGGCTCCCTACGTTCCTTCGGCGTTGCTGGAAGGGGACCGCCTCTGGTTCTTTTCGCAGAATACCGGGATTCTTTCGTGTCTTGATGCCAAAACCGGCAAGGTGCTGGTGGATGCCGAACGGGTCGAGGGGCTCGGTGGGGTGTATGCCTCGCCGGTCATCGCCGATGGCAAAATATACCTGACCGGCCGCAATGGGGAAGGCGTCGTCCTGCGGGCCGGACCGAAGCTCGAAATCCTCGCCAGCAACAAATTGGACGAAAAGTTCGAAGCCTCGCCCGCCCTCTCCGGCAAGGATCTGCTGCTGCGGGGGCATGAGTTCCTGTATTGCCTCGCGGTACCGTGACCGCAGGACGGATCAAGTCCTTGCCAGGAGCGGATTATTTTTTCGCCTCCGCCAGACCGGTGCTGAGTTGTTTGACGCGGTGGGCGTAGGCGTGGTGGAATCGGTCGCCTGACAACGGGTTGCCGGTGCCTTCCAGTGCGGCTTTCGCAAAAGTATCGCAGAGCAGTTTTTCGAACTTCGGCGTCAGGATTTCAGTGCGGCCCAGGATAACGCGTACGGACTCGCGGGGGGTGGGCGTGACCTTGAGCGGCAACACCTCGTTGACGTAGCTGGCCGGCACGACCCAGAAGACGCGCACGCCCGGCTTGTCAAAATAGCTCGACCACCACGTTTGCAGCATCCCGTCCGCCTCCTGCCGGGTCAGTCCGGCCGTTGTCAACATGGCGGCGGCGTCCTCGTAGAGCGGCTTTTGCCAGCCGGCGCGGTAGGGCTGGGCATCAAGCGGCAGGAGTTCGGAATTCCGGCCGGTGTGCATGATGGCGGGCACTGCGGCTGGACGCGACCAGCGCGCTTCGTGCCGCTCGTTCAGGTCAAAGACCAGCAGGTGCTGCAACGTTTCCGCGCCGCAATTCACCACGTTGAGTGCCGAGTCCGTGGCGGCGAAACGCACTGGCGGATCCAGCCGGCCCAGTCCGCGGTAGAAGAGATATTTCTCGGTCTCGCCGTCCTTGGTGCTGACGAGCGCGGAATCCGGCTGGCGCGGGTGCAGCCAGCCCGGCGTCTCGCCGCCGCGGAAGACGCGGCCAAAAGCATCAGCGCCCGCTGGTTCCACCTTCACCTCCCACGAGATGGAACCGTCATAGCCTTTGGCAAAATCGAGGGTGTTTTCCTCCTGCAGGGGCAGCCCTTTTTCGTTTCGTTTGAGTGCGGGCAGCGTTTCGCCGCCGCTGCGCTGCGGATACCATTGGCTGATGGTGCCGCCTTTGAATCCGACCTCCACCCGCGCCTGAAACGACTCCCCGGTGTAGAAATAAATCACTGGCGTCTCCATGCGCACCGTCACATTGGCCAGCGGTCGCTGCCATGAGATGCCTTTGCTGAAGGGGATGGAGATGGAATTGTTATGATGCATCGCCTCATGGGCGTAGGTGAAGGACGGCAGGGCCTCCTCGGACCGCTCGACACCCGGCAGCAAAATCCCGTCGGAGCCGGAAACGCTGGTGAAGGTGCCCCATTCGTGCAAAGTGAATCCGCCGGGCGGCGGCTGGAGGTTTTCGTTCGTTCCGGCCAGGGCAGGCGCGGCCAAGGTCAGGGAGAGCAGCAGGGCGGATGCGGTTTTCATGGTGTTTGTTTGGTTATTGGGTTGGTTGGTATTGGTGCGGAGTTTTGTGAGGACGGCATGGACATGGGGCTCCCGCCGGGTTCTGCCCGGATTTTCAACAAGGCAGGCGGCCGGTCGCGCGGGGCTTTTATCAGGGTCCCGCCGCCAGCCGTTTGGTGCGTTCGGCGGACCACTGAGCGCGTCCTGGATAGGCCCCCGCCGCTGCCGCATCGCGGTTGTTCCAGCTTCTCCAGATGTGGTCGATGGTGGATTCGCGCATGGCGGCATCGCTGACGGTGTCCGCCCAGGCCAGGGCGCTTTCGGGGTCGAGATCATTGACCTGCCGGGCAAAGGTCATGCGGGCGGTATCGCTTTGCGGTCCGGGCGGTTGTTTTGAGAGCCAGTTCCCCGCTTCGTTGGGCTTTTCCTGCGCCCAGATGTTGATGATTTTCACCAGGGTATCCGGGCCCGGCGCACGCTGCAGCCACCATTCCGCCGCTGCTGCCGGATTGGTTTGCAGCCACGCGAATCCCAGGCTGTCCATCAGCCGGGTGCGTTCCCATGCGGGCTGCGCGGCATCCACCCAGGCGGCGGCAGCCTCGGGATCCTGTTGCGCCCAGTGCTCCACCACGGCCCGTCGCGCCTGCAGCCTCACTTCTTCATTGGGAACGTGGCTGATCGTTTCAAGCATGGTCTGCCGGGCCTCATCCGTCTGCACCGTCTCCATCATGCCGCGCAGGGCCTGCGCCCGGCCGTTGGCACTTTCGGTCCGGGTCAGCCATTGGAAGGCTCCCTCAGGATCCTGCGAGGCCAGGGTTCTGAATACCGTGGCCATCAGTGAATCCTGGACCGGCGGCGCCGCCAGGGTGCCGGTCTTCGATTTCCAGCCCAGCATGGATTCAGGATTCCGCGACGCCCACGCGGTCAGCACCCCTTCACACACCATGGTGCGGTGTTCGTCCGGCACTTCATTCCGGGCGAAAGCCAAAGCGGCAGAAGGATCTTTTTCCGCCCAATAGCTGAGCAGATATTTGTAGAGCAGCGGGCGGGCGGAAGCGTCGGGCACCTCCGCAATGCGGGCCAGGGCCCCGGGCATCTGCTCCGTGCCGATGCGGGTAAGAAAGCCCAGCGCCGCGTTGACCGCGGACACATTCTGCGATCCGCCGCGGAGGGCTTCAGCCGCCTGGGTGATGAGGCTGGCGACATCCGGAACGGCGGAAGCCGGAGCCGGGGCGGCGGGCGATGAGAAGGAGGGAAGAGCGGCGATCTGAGGGATCTTTTTCAGAAGGCTGGCGTTTTCTGTCTCCAACGCGGCGACCCGCTGCTGCTGCCAGAGCACGGGGACGGCGGCGGCAACCGCCACAGCGGCGAGGCCAGCCGCTGCCCGCTGCCAGCCGCTGGTCCCGTGCAGCAGAGCCAGCCAGCCGGCGGGGCGGGCGGCGGCCATGGCGAGGGCTTTGCCAGACACCGAGGCCGCGAGCGCGGCAGGTGCAGGCGGAACGGCAAAAGTCATGAGCAGGGCGGGCAAGGCCGCCGCCGTGCCATAACCGGAACCGCGCCGTGTCAGCAGACCGCGCAGTTTATCGAGGGCGCGGTTCACCCGTTTCTGGGCGGTGTCGTCGCTGACTCCCAGAGCCGCACCCACCGCCCGGAAATCGCGGCGTTCAAAAAAGCGCAGCACCAGGGCATCGCGGTCCGGAGAGGGCAGGGCATCCAAAGCCGCATC
>JAYUWQ010001025.1:0-2608 GCA_043753485.1 bacterium | reverse complement strand
CGAACTAGTCTTTACTTCCACCCCGCTCTCGGTGGCCGGGGCGGTGCTGTTCGTGCTGCTGGTGATCGTGCTGGCCTGGCTGGCGTGGCGGCGCAGCGGGTGGCGGAAGTCCATCGGATGGCTGGAACTGCTGCGCGTGCTGGTGGCGGTTGGCATTGCCATCACCCTGAACCAGCCGGAATGGCGCGAAACCTTCCAGCCGCAGACCAAGCCCCTCGTGGCGGTGTTGCACGATCTTTCAGGCAGTATGGAAACGAGGGACGGATTGAATCCTGACAATCCAGCAGGTGAAGCCCGGACGCGTCTGGAAGTGGCAGCCCCGTTGGTGGATCCAGCCCTGTGGAAACCCCTCGCGGAGCGGATGGATGTGGTAATGGAACCTTTTTCATCGTCGGAAAATCCCGCGGCGGAAGCGACCGATCTGCATGGCGCGCTGCTGCGTCTGCTGGAGCAGCAGCCCCGTCTGGCGGCGGTGGTGCTGGCTTCGGATGGCGACTGGAACACCGGGTTGGCGCCTTCGGCGGCCGCGATCCGGCTGCGCATGAAAGGCGTGCCGGTGTTTGCGGTGCCGATGGGGGCCGATACCCGCCTGCCCGACGTGGAAATGGTCAGCTTCGATGTGCCCACCTTCGCCGTCGCGGGCAAACCGCTTCGGATTCCTTTTTCCATCGATTCCGCCCTGCCGCGCGAGGAACCGATTGTCGTTACCATGACCACTTCGGGCGGCGAGGAAATCCGTCAGGAATTCACCCTGCCGGCCATGGGACGGCTCCAGGACGCAATCATCTGGAAACCGGGCGCTCCCGGAAAAGTGCATCTGACCCTCGCGGTGCCCGCCACCGGCGGAGAGCGCAATCCGGATAATAATAAAATCGAGGCCGACCTGGACATCCGCCAGGAACAACTCCGGATTCTCGTGGTGGAAAGTTATCCCCGCTGGGAATACCGCTACCTGCGCAATGCCCTCGAACGCGATCCCGGGGTGGAAGTGAACACGCTGCTCTTCCAGCCCGATCTGGGAAAACCCGGGGCCGGACGGGGCTATCTGAGCGCCTTTCCCAAGGACGAGGAACTGACCAAGTATGATGTGGTGATCCTCGGGGACGTTGGTATTGAAAAAGGCCAGCTGACCGCGGAACACTGCGCTTCCCTCGCCAAACTGGTGCGCGACCAGGCGAGTGGACTGGTTTTCCTGCCGGGGCTGCGGGGCTACAACGCCTCGCTGCCGGGCAGCAGCCTCGGGGAACTGCTGCCGGTGGTGTGGGACGAGGCCCAGCCGCGCGGGTGGGGCACGGTGGCTCCGGGACGTTATACCCTGACCGATGCCGGGACGGAAAGTCTCCTGACGAAACTGGAGGACACCGCCGAAGCCAGCGCCCGGGCGTGGTCCACCCTGCCTGGATTCCAGTGGTATGCGCCCGCCCTGCGCGCCAAGGCCGGCACCGAAGTCCTCGCCACCCATGCCACCGAGACCAATCAATTCGGGCGGGTGCCTCTCATTGTCACCCGCACCTTCGGCGCGGGCAAAATTCTTTACATGGGGTCGGACGGGGCCTGGCGCTGGCGCCGCGGGGTCGAGGACAAATATCATTACCGGTTCTGGGGGCAGGTGGCCCGCTGGATGGCCTATCAGCGCAACATGGCGCAGGGCGAAAAAATGCGTCTCTTCTTCGCCCCCGACCGGCCCCGCACCGGCGGCACCCTGACCCTCAATGCCAACGTGGTGAGCCTGACCGGCGAGCCGCTGCGCAGCGGGGTGGTGGTCGCCGAAATCCTGTCCGCTTCCGGCACCCCGTCCTCGGTCCGCCTTTTGCCCGCCGGGGAGGAGGCCTGGGGTTTGTTTACCGGCGTCTTCACCCCCACTGAACCCGGCGATTATAAAATCCGTCTGACCTGCGCCGAGGCGGGCACCGCTCTGGAAACCACGGTGTCGGTGCAGGGCACCCGCAAGGAAAAACGCGGTCAACCCGCCCGTCCGGAAGTTCTGCGGGAAATCGCCCAGCTCACCCGCGGGCAATTCATCGCCTCCGCCGCGCCTGCTGACGTGGTGGCCGCCATCACGGCCCTGCCGGCTCCGGAAATGACGGAGCGCCGCCTTCCGCTCTGGGCCCATCCGGCCTGGGCCGGTTCGCTGATTTTGCTCCTCTCCGTCTTCTGGATCGGGCGGAAAGCCGCGGGGGTGTTCTGACGTAATCTTTTTTGTTTCTGTTTTCCCAAACCCTGTCAACTTCTCCCTGCTGCCGTTTCTGTGGACCGGTTTCCAACGGAACCGCCGCTGATTGGTCCAATCCCAACCCACGCGCGTCATGAATGGTCATCTTCCTCTTCCGCCGGTTCTGTCCTCCAAGTTGTCTGACTTCCGCCGCCGGGTCTGGCTGGTGAAGCTGACGGAGGGCCTGCTCGCCGCCCTCACCGGTCTCGCGGTGTCCTATCTGGTGGTGCTGGTGCTTGACCGCTTCATGGAAACGCCGCCTTGGCTGCGCGGCACCCTGCTGGCTCTCGGCGCTGCGGTGCCGGGGATCGGCCTGCCGTTGCAATGGCATCGCTGGGTGTGGCGGCAACGCCGGCTCGAAGACGCGGCCAAACTGCTGCGATGGAAGTTTCCGCG
>JAYUWQ010001024.1:0-6529 GCA_043753485.1 bacterium | reverse complement strand
ATCAAATGGGCCAAGGACAACGGCATTCCGGTCGGGCCGGGACGTGGGTCGGCCGCCGGGTCGCTGGTGGCTTATGCGCTGGGCATCACCGATTGCGACCCCTTGCGCTTCAGCCTGATTTTCGAACGGTTCCTCAATCCTGAACGTGTCAGCCCGCCGGATATTGACGTCGACTTCTGCCAGACGCGCCGGCCGGAAGTCATCGAATACGTCCGCCAAAAATATGGAGAACGCTGCGTCAGCCACATTATCACTTTCGGCACCCTTGGGGCCAAATCGGTGATCCGCGACTGCGGACGGGTCCTCGGGATGAGTTATGGCGACACCGACCGCGTGGCCAAGATGATTCCGGCGGAGTTGGGCATCACCCTGACTTCCGCCAAGAAGAAAAATCCTGACCTGAAAGCCGCGATTGAGAATGATCCCGCAGTGGCCCGGCTTTACGAAACGGCGGAAAAACTCGAAGGTCTGACCCGCGGGGTCGGCATCCACGCGGCCGGGATCGTGATTGGCTCGCAGGATCTTTCCGACTTTCTGCCCCTCACCCGGGGCAATGCGGATGAAGTGGTGACCCAGCTCGCCATGAGTCCCCTGACGGAATTGGGAATGCTGAAAATGGACTTCCTCGGGCTGAAGACCCTGACGGTGATCAACGATGCGGTGAAGCTGATTCACCGGCACACGCCGGACTTCAATATTTCGCAGATCCCGCTCGATAACCAACCCAGCTTCGAGCTGCTGAGCCGGGGCGCGACGATCGCGGTGTTCCAGCTGGAATCTGGTGGCATGGCCAACCTGTGCAAGAACTTCGGGGTGGACACCATCGACCACATCATCGCGCTGATCGCCCTCTATCGGCCCGGTCCGATGGAACTGATTCCTGACTTCATCGACCGGAAAAAAGGCAAGCAGAAGGTCGAGTACCTGCACCCGCTGCTGGAGGACGTCAGCCGTGAAACCTACGGCATCCTGATCTATCAGGAACAGGTCCAGAAGGCCGCCAACCTGCTGGCGGGGTACAGCCTCGGCGCAGCGGACTTGCTGCGGCGGGCCATGGGCAAGAAGGATCCGGAGAAGATGGCGCAGCAGAGGAAGATTTTCGTCAAAGGCTGCGCCGATACCAATAACATCCCGGAACAGCGGGCGAATGACATCTTCGACTTGCTCGAAAAGTTTGCGGGCTACGGTTTCAACAAGTCGCACTCCGCCGCCTACGGTCTGGTCACTTATCAAACCGCTTTTCTGAAAGCAAACTACCCCGTGGAATTCATGTGCGGCGTGCTGAGCAATGAAATCAGCAACACCGACAAGATCGCGATTTTTGTCGGCGAGGTCCAGGCGATGGGCATCGCCATCCTGCCGCCGCATGTGAATCACAGCGGGGTCCAGTTCCTGCCGGAAGCGGTGGGTGAAGGCAAATGGGGCGTGCGTTATGGTCTGGCTGCCATCAAAGGCGTGGGCGAAGCCGCCTGCGGCATGATGCTGGCGGAGCGCGATGAAAAAGGCCCCTTCAAGAGCCTCGAAGATTTTGCCCGGCGGGTCGATTCCCGGGCGGTGAACAAACGGATTCTGGAAGGCCTCATCAAGTCCGGGGCCTTCGACTGGACCGGCGAGGACCGGGCCTCGCTTTTTGTCAGGATCGACCAAGCCATTGCCGCCGGAGCCTCCACCCAGCGGGATAAGGCCGCGGGCCAGTTTTCCTTGTTTGGTGAGGAACTGGATGCCGCCCCGGCCCCGGCCGCCAGCAGTATGGCGCTGAAACCCGAGCCCTGGAGCGCGTCCCAAATGCTCAACGACGAAAAGGAACTGTTGGGTTTTTACGTCTCGGGCCACCCGCTCGACCGCTGGCGCTCGACCCTCGCCAGCCAAGCCTACCGGAAACTGGGATTCATCGACGAAATCCCGGAAAAGGATCGCCGCGGCAAACAGAAGTTCGGCGGTATCATCAGCGAGCTGAACGTCAAATACACCAAGACCGGCAAGCAATTCGCCATCATGCGCCTTGAAGATTTTACCGGCTCCAGCGAAGTGATGGTTTGGGGCGAGGAATATGAAAAATTCGGCAAAACCCTCGAGAAAGGCAGCGTGGTGGAAATCACGGCCAAGATCGAAAAGGACAACCGCAGCGACGCCCTGCAACTGGTGGCCCAGGCCATCAAACCTCTCCCGGAGCCCACCGCAGCCATGATGGAGGGCAACGGCAACGGGTCCCATGGCCCCGCCGCATCCAACGGGAACTACAGCCGCCAACCCGTGGCCGCCGTCACCGGTCCCAAGCCCATCACCTTGCGGCTCGACGTCATGCAGAACTCCGTCAGCGAGCTGCAAAACATCCATGACATCGTGGTCAGGTTTCCTGGCCGCACTCCCTTGGTGCTCAGCTGCCGGACGGTGGACGGCATCCGCCTCGAAATCAGCGCCGGCTCGCGCTTCAATGTGGAGCCTGATGATGCGCTGATCGATGCGCTGACGCCTTGGTTATAATTGGAGCGCGGACTTGCAGTCCGCCCCCCGGGCATCGGAAGTGGATCGGGGCAGGCGCTTTGACTGGTTCGTAAATAACGGGCGGAATTTCCTGACCACTGGAAAGCCGGGGTTGCCGGGGCGGACTACAAGTCCGCGCTCCGGTTAGGTCCCCCTGGTATTCCCGAAAAGCTCAATGTGAAGCCGGTGGCAGAAGCGGTAGCCGTGGGTCTTGCACACCTCGACCAACCAGGCGGACCGGGTGCGGAGTTCCTCCATGGTGCGGCCTTCGGGCATGAGGAGAATGTGATCCGGTGGAAGCGGGTGGCCAAGGTCGGCCAGCAGCATCCGGGCTTCCTGGAGATCGGCTTCGTTGGAGATGACGAATTTGAGTTGGGTTTCGACCGCTCCCGCGATCCACGATTGGATGACGGGCAGGTTACGGCGGGTTTGCTCGTGGCGGGTGATCCAGCCCTCACTGATTTCCCCGGGCAGGGGCGTGGAGTTGCTCAACTTCGGACTGAGGCTGGCAAGGTCGCATCCTGCCTCCGGGAGCGGGATGGTGCCGGCGGTTTCGATGGTGAGGTGGTATCCAGCGGTGCGGATTTGCCGGATGAGGGAATCGATGTCTTTGGCGACCATGGGTTCGCCTCCGGTGAGGACCACGTGGCGGGCCGCGGGCCAGTCCCTGAATTTGGTGAGGATGTTATCCACGCTGAGTTCGGTGCCTTCCGGTTTCCAGGACGCGTAGGGTGTATCGCACCAGCGGCAGCGGAGATTGCACCCGGAGGTCCGGATGAAAATGCTGGGGACGCCCGTCAGGATGCCCTCGCCCTGGACGGAGTAGAAGATCTCGGAAATCAGCATGACGGAGCAGCGGGCAGCGGTGGCGTGGCCAGATAGGGGGTGGGATCGCAGATCCCGGCGAGGAGAAAGGCCTCGCGGCGCTCGACACAGGTGCCGCAGGTGCCGCAATGGATGGGGCCACCTTTGTAGCAGGACCAGGTGCGGGCGAAGTCCACCCCCAGTTCGGCGCCGCGCCGGGCGATGCCGGTTTTGTCGGTATTGATGTAGGGGCGGAGGACTTGAACTTCCACGTAGGTGCCGAGGCGGATGGCGTCGGACATGGCCTGCATGAAGGGCTCGCGGCAATCCGGATAGATGGCGTGGTCGCCACTGTGGGCGGCGATCACCAGACCTTCCGCGCCCCGGCTTTCGGCGAAACCGGCCGCGATGGATAACATAATCCCATTGCGGAATGGAACCACGGTGCGTTTCATGTTTTCCTCGGCATAATGGCCGTCCGGGATCTCGCCGCCGCTTTGCAGGAGGTCGGAGGCGAAGTG
This sequence comes from bacterium, assembly GCA_043753485.1. Taxonomy (GTDB): domain Bacteria; phylum Verrucomicrobiota; class Verrucomicrobiia; order Verrucomicrobiales; family V1-33; genus CAIZWU01. The sequence goes on along the minus strand of JAYUWQ010001024.1, from coordinate 2,720 downwards.
ATCGTTTACAAATGGCAAAGCAATCACGGTGTGGGGCACTCCCAACTGCGCGGCGTGCCATTGGGCGCAGGGGATCTCGGAAGCGTTATGCTTCGAGCCGTAATCGAACGAGAGGGCAGAGACGACGTCGTGTTCCCGGGCCGCGTGATAGAGCGCGGTGACGCTGTCCATGCCGCCGGAGAGAAGGACGCAGACTTTCATGGGTGGGTGAGGGAAGGATTTGAACAGAAGATCACGAAGGACAGAAAGGGGGGTAGGCGGGGGGATCCCTGGTCTGGTCGGGCCGTCGAAGTGCTTTTGGTGTCCTTGGTGATCTTCTGTTCAAAGGCTAAAGCCCGAATGGATTTTCGATGATGCCCGGCGGGAGGCTGGCCTGGGCGGTGAGGCGGATGCCGCCGCGGGCGGAGAAGTCGCCGCGGACGATCATTTTAAGCGGAGAGCAGGAGGCACTGAGTTCGTCGAGGAGGCGGTTCACCACGTCCTCGTTGAAGGCCGCGGTGTTGCGCCAGGAGGCCAGGTAGTATTTGAGGGATTTGGTCTCGATGCAGAGTTTGTCAGGCACGTAGCAGATGCGCAGGCGGCAGGTGTCGGGTTGGCCGGTGACGGGACAGAGGCTGCTGAATTCCGGGTAGTCGAGGTGAATCCAGTAGGGGCGGTCCGGGGTGCGGTTGGGGAAACATTCCAGCCGCGCGTCCTTGGGATCGGTTGGCAGGGGGGCGTGCGAGCCCAGCAGGGTGACGGGGGCGGGAGTATCCATGGCTTAAAAAGAATCAGTAGGCACGGAGGCGGCTGCCGCAATCCCGCAAACCATGGGTAGTTGGGCTTGATTCACGCGGCTGCGACTGGTTGGATCGCGGCATTATGGCTACCATCGCAGTTCTCGGCACCCTCGATTCCAAAGGACAGGAACACGCCTTCGTCGCAGAGGTGATCCGTGGGTTGGGCCATGAGCCGCTGCTGATCGATGTGGGCTGTCTGGAGCCGCCTCAGGTGCAGCCGCAGGTGAGCCGCAGGGACATTTTGCCGGCGTTGCCGGACCTGCCGCTGGACCGCGGCCTGCGGGTGGCGGCGATGGCGGAGGCGGTACCGGCCTATGTCGCGAAGCTGGCGGCGGAGGATCGCATCCAAGGCATCATTTCGCTTGGCGGTGGTGGAGGCACGGCGATTTCCACGGCGGCCATGCGGGCGCTGCCCCTGGGTTTTCCAAAGCTGATGGTTTCAACGTTGGCCAGTGGAAATACGGCACCCTATGTGGGGGTGAAGGATATTGTGATGATGCCGTCCATCGTGGATGTCGCGGGCCTGAACCGGATTTCCCGCAAGCTCTTCACCCAGGCCGCCGGAGCCATCTGCGGAATGGTCCAGGCCGGTGCCACGGCGGTGGAATCGGGCGAAGCCAAGCCGCTGATCGTGGCCAGCATGTTCGGAAATACCACCGCCTGCGTCACCGAAGCCAAACGCCTGCTGGAGGAAGCCGGCTATGAAGTTCTCGTATTCGCCGCCACCGGCCAAGGGGGCAAGACGATGGAGTCCCTGATCGAAAGTGGTCTGGTGGCCGGGGTGCTGGACATCACGACCACGGAATGGGCTGATGAATTGGTAGGCGGCGTGCTCAATGCCGGGCCGCACCGCCTCGAAGCCGCAGGCAAATTCGGCGTGCCCGCCATCATCGCGCCAGGCTGCCTCGACATGGTCAACTTCGGAGCGCCCGAATCCGTGCCTGCCAAGTTCAAGGACCGCTTGTTCTACCATCACAATCCCCAGGTCACCCTGATGCGCACCACTCCAGAGGAGAATGCCGAGCTCGGCCGTATACTCGCGGAAAAAATCAATGCCTACACGGCGCCGGTCACCGTGCTGCTGCCGCTGGGCGGAATCAGCGTGATCAGCGCGCCGGGTGGCCCATTCCATCATCCGACAGCCGACGCAGCCCTGTTCGGAGCCTTGAAGGCAGGATTGCGCGGGGACATTCCTGTAAAGGAATATGCGGGAAATGTAAATGAAACCGGCTTCGCGGCAGCTTGTGCGGCATCGCTGTTGGAAAATCTCACGGCGCCAAATTAAGGGGAGCCCGGCGGGGCAGCCGGGTCTTATTTTGCGGCGGGGACTTCCGTTATGGTGGTGAGGCCGGACTGGCACTGGTCTGGTTGCCCCTGCCGACATCCGGCAAACGGTTCTTCCGGCCGAAGAGAGAATAGAGAATAGCGACGGTGCGGAGGGCAGTGCCCTTGGATGAACTCAAGCCAAGGCCCGGCAGACCGGACCAAAAGCGGGCGTTGGCCGGGAAGCTGGTGGCCGGATTCCAAGAGTCTGCCGGCAATCCCATTCTTCAGTGGCTGACACTGCTTTCCGGCGGTCTAATCCGCCGGCACGAGCCGGACAATGCGGTCCGGGCCGTTGAGAATGACGTAGCAGAGACCGTCGGGACCGGTGGCGACGTCGCGGACGCGGCCGATATTTTTGAGGATGATTTCCTGTGAGACGACCTTTTTATCGATGATGCGCAAGCGCCGGACTTCCTGTTGGGAGAGGGCTCCAACGAGGAGGTCGTTGTTCCATTGGGGGAACTTCCCGCCAGTATAGAAATCAAGCCCGCAGACGGCGATGGACGGCACCCAGGATGCGATGGGTTGCTCGATGCCTTCCTTGGCGGTGACGGCTGCCACCCGCTTGCCGTCGAGATCATAGCTGAAAGGCGTGCCACCGTAGTCCATGCCGAG
>JAYUWQ010001023.1:0-2611 GCA_043753485.1 bacterium | reverse complement strand
GATTCTGGGTGCCGCTGGTGACGCGCACCCAGGTGCCATTGACCACTTCCCCATCCGCATCCCAGTCCTCCGCGCGGTCCCAGATCCCGGTGGAGCCGGCCCCCGGCGTGGTCACGACCCAGATGCCATTCACCGCGGCCGTGGTTTGATTTTTGAGGAGCAGGCGGTCACCGGCCTCCAGGGTAATGCCATCCACAATCAGCGGAGTATTGATGAGCTGCCCCCGGGCGCTGGTTCCGCCGGTGGAGTTATAGGTACCTGCCAGATTGGCCCCGGGCGAGGCCACGCGCACGGCTGGTTTTTGGGGAAAGTTAGCCAATTTGGCGATCGCGCGGGCTTTCACCACAGTGGGCCCATTGATGACGAATGGGGTGGCATAGAGGGTGGCGCCGGCGCGGGGGGTGCCCGTCAGATCATACTGAGGACGGGGGTCCGTGCCATCCATGGTGTAGTAGATATCGCCAAAGCTGCTGGTGTTGGCGGCGGCGGCTGGCAGGGTCAGTTTCACCAGACTGCCGGAAGCGATAGCCGTATCGCCCAGCACGGCATCCGTCGTGTTGTTCCGGAGTTCCGGGGCATTGAGCAAGGGATAGAGCCCGTTGTTGCGGAATTGGACCAGAACATTATTGGCCCGGACTGGATAATAGGCAGTCTTGAGGCGCCGGATTTCATCGTACCAGGCATTGGCCATGCTGGCCGTCCAAGTGCCCAGACCAGCCACGGTGCGTCCGGTATTGAAGCGCAGGGAACCGCCGGTCCAGGCACCGCCGGCATATCCCGCCCCAGTGCCATCATACCAGGCCCCATTCCACGAATAGACCTGATTCACCGTGCCCGCGGTGTAGGCATGAACCTTGTAACGGTAGTCCCCCCATCGGGCAGACTCGAGGCAGATGGCGTCAGGATTGACCACAGCGGCCCATTTATCGAGCCGTGGGCTGATCACCGGTGGGGTGAGAGCTCCGCCAATCCTCACCATATGACGCCACGCCCGGTCGGCAAATTCCAGCCGGTACTCGGCGTTGTTCTTGGCCCGGGGATGGATGGCGGCAGGAGGCAGCAGGACGGGGACCCCCGAGGCAAAAGTAGTCATGCCGGTGACCCGGTCCTCGTCCTGGTGCCACATGAGGTTTTCCATGTCCCAGGGAAGCACTTTGAACGGTCCGTTTTTGGGACGGAGGAAATACACATTTTTCATGTAAGGCGCCGCATCGCCTGCGGCGGTGGCCCAGTCGCGATGACCGAAATACAGGTGGTGGATCATGTAGTCCTGGAACCACCCCATATCCAGATAGGTGCGCAGGCTCTCGTATTGCGTGTTGCTGAAGGCGGAGAGGTAGGTGGCGGAGGAAGGCGGCGTGGCCCGGTCCGTGGTGGCATTGCCTCCGGTCCAGCCGAGCAGGAGTTTCATGGCGGACCAGACATTCCAGGTGCCGCTCTTCAACTTGCCCTGATCCACCACGTCGTAGTCATCCTTGTTCCCACCGAAATAACTGGCCCCGAAGTCTTCGGCCTCGTCCTCCATCAGTTCATAGTTGCCCCAGCAGACCCCATTGATGAACAGATTGCAGAAGCGATGATGGCTGGCAGCCCCGCCCATGTCGCGGAAAGTGTCCTTGCAGAAAGCTTCGCGGATGCGGATGCCGCGGGCACGCTGCGAACCGTCGTTGCTTACCGTCAGGGCATCGGTGCCATTCTGGTGCAGCCAGCTGCCGCCGAAGTCACCCCGCAACACCAGCTTGTCCCATTCCCGCACCGGCGAATCGGGGAAGAGCGCGGCCTCGAGTTTGCCGGTGCCATATTTCCCTTTGAAGCGGATGGTGAAACCATGCTTCGGGTTCTTGAAGGGATCACGGCTGGCATTCCCGTGCAGATCGACTCCGGCATCGACCACGAAGACCGTGGTCCCATCCGGTTGCAGGAGTTCCAGCGAGCACGGTTTGGTCATGTCCCGTTTGATGGAGGAACTGGAGGTCGGGTAGAGTGGGTCGACGGTCCCGGCCGGGGTGGTGCCATTCGGATAGGCTCCGAACATGTCAGAGCCCTTGATCACGAGCGACAAGGCCGGGAGCGTGCGCAGGGCGGTGCGGATGCGTTCGAGGTTGGTCTTTCCATTTACCGCATCCACCGCGCCCGCCTCATTGTAACGGGTGGGGTCCGCATAAACTTTTGGGTCCATGCCATAGTCGGCGGGGATCTGTCCCGCCGTCAGATTGTTGGCGCCGGCAGTGGTCCCGGTGGCAAATCCGGTCAGGGTCTGGGCCGCGGTGAACGTCCCATTGGTTCCCCAGGCAATGGGCAGCGGGGAACCGCCAGGGCCAGGCGGTGCCGGATTGGTGTTATCGGTGGTGCGGGCTGGATTGTCATACGGCGGGCTCGGCTGATCCACCACGGTGTCGGGAAACAGATAACTGTGGGTGATGGTGCGGCTGGGCACCTTGTCCGTGCCGAAGGCCACCAGCCGCAGCACCGTGGTCCCGGTGATGCTAAGGGGCGCGGTGTAGGCATTGCTGCTGATCAGCGGCACACTGCCATCCAGCGTATAACGGAGCGCTGCCGTGGTATCCCGGCAGCTCAGGACCACCTTGAAGGCCGTGCTGAAAAACCCGCG
>JAYUWQ010001022.1:0-18616 GCA_043753485.1 bacterium | reverse complement strand
AACCCTCGCCATCAGCGGGCGCGATGTGCGGTTCCGTCCTGACACCGGGGAAATCGAAACCGTCTCCGGCATGACCCAATACGGCCTGCGCCGCGACGACTGGGGTCATTGGTTCGGCAACAACAATCCGGCCTGGCTCTGGCAGGTGACCCTCCCGGAACGCTATCTGAAACGGAATCCCCAGCTCGCGGTGAAACGCGTCAAAAAGCCCCTCGCCAACTACCCCGACGCCACCCGCGTCTTTCCCGCCAGCCCACCCATCGAGAGGCCCAATCAGCCGTGGTCCCTGAATCACGTCACCAGCGCCTGCTCCCCCACCCCCTACCGCGACACCTTGTTTGGCCAGGCCTTTGCCGACAACGTCTTCATCGCCGAACCCGTGCATAACACCGTGCACCGCGAGGTGCTGTCGCGCGAGGGCAGTGGCTTCCGCAGCCAGCGCGCGGCTGGGGAGGAAACCCGGGAGTTTCTCGCCAGCACGGATAACTGGTTCCGTCCGGTCTTCCTCCGGACCGGTCCGGATGGCGCCCTCTGGGTGGCGGATTATTACCGCTTCGTGCTGGAGCATCCGGAATGGATCTCCCCGGAAATGCAGGCCCGGGTGGATCTGCGCGCCGGTTCCGACCGCGGCCGCCTTTACCGCATCGCGCCCGTGGATGCCCCTCGCCGCCCGGTGCCGGACCTGTCCACCCTGCCGGCGCCCGCCCTCGTGGCCGCCCTGAACAGCAGCAATGGCTGGCAGCGCGACATGGCCCAGCGCATCCTCCTCGAGCGGAGGGATCCCGCCGCCCCCGCCCCGCTCCGGGCCCTGCTCACCCCTGCCCATCTGCCACAGGTCCGCTTGCAGGCCCTCGCCACGTTGGGCGCGCTGGGTGCCCTGGATGAGGCCACTCTCAGCGCCGCCCTGACGGATCCCCACCCCTGGGTCCGCTGCGCCGCCCTGCGGGAAAGTGAAGCCTTCCCGGTCGGGTCCCTCTTCCCCGCCGTCGCCGCCCTTGCCCGCGATCCCGATCCCGCCGTGCTCCTGCAGGCCGCGTTCACCCTCGGCTTCTGGCCCCCGGAGCGCAGCGAACCCGTCCTCGCCGAATTGTCAGCCCACCCCGATGAAGACCTGCGGGTGGCCGTCATGTCCTCGCTGCGTCCTGACAGTCCGCTCTTCCACCGCCTGAAACAAAAAGAAGTCATCCCCGCCGCCGTCCGCCCTCCCGTCCTCCATTCCAGCTCCCCCGACCGGGAAAAAGTCATCGCCACCTACGCCGCCGTGGAAAAGCTCCCCGGAAACGCCGCCGCCGGCCAGCCGCTGTTTGAGTCCCTCTGCGCCCTCTGCCACCGGCTGCGCGGCCAGGGCCACGAGGTCGGGCCGGATCTCGACATGACCGCCAACAAACCCACCGATTGGCTCCTCGCGAATATTCTCGACCCCGCCCAGACCGTGGAAGCCCGTTACCGCGGCTGGACCGTCACCCTCCAGTCCGGGCCCGTCCTCAGCGGCCTCATCTCCGCCGAGACCGTCAACAACCTCGTGCTCCGCCTGCCCGGCGGCGCCGAACAGGCCGTGCTGCGCAGTGACATCACCGCCATGCAGCCCGTCCCCGGCTCCCTCATGCCCCCCGGCTTCGAGTCCGCCCTCACCCCCCAACAAATGGCCGATCTCCTGCAATGGATCCGCCAGCCCAAATGACCACCCACCCCACCGGCCTGCCGCTACCAGCCGCCTGCCTGACCGCTGACCGCTGACTTCTTCCCCCTGCCCTCCGGCTACTGCACCGTGGTCACCTTGCGGTGGTAATGCTGCGTGCCATCCACCCCCATGCGGTCCACGATGGGAGCATTCCCCGGCACCGTGGCGGAAGTGTCCTGGTGCTCGATAGGCAGCGCACTGCCGGGCTGGGTCGCCGTCTCCGCACAGCCGCTCAGAAATCCGGAGATCAACGACAAAATGACGAAAACAGAAAAGGGTTTCATGATGGGGAATATGCCTCCATCCCGGTCCGCAAAGCAACTAAAATCGGCCTTTACCCTCCTGCCCTCCACCAGCGCCCCACCGCTGTCCGTCTCCCCGGAAGACTCTGGTCTAACGCCCCAGCGGCCGCTCTGCGGGCCTTGGCAGGCCATCCCCTGGAATCCTCCTCCGGCATCCTGGTTCTTTACTATTCCAAGGGGCACAGGGCTCATCATTACCGCGGTTAGCGCTGGGGCGGTTGCAAAATCCCTTGTGTGTCAACTACATCCGCGTGAAGCATCGGGTTCAACGGCCACTCCCCGTCTATAAAACCCCTATGGAAAAACTCTTCATAACCCTCCTGCTTTGCCTGGGCCTTGGCGGCAGAGAGGCAGCTTCGGCCGCGCCTTCCCCCAACTATCTGGTCACGGGTTTCTTCACTTCTTCCGATGAGGGTGACATTTACTCGGTGGATGATTTCAACGATCAGGGCATGGTTTGCGGCAGTTGGAAACGCATCACCAAAGCAACCGGCCAGGAAGAGGCGGGGGGCGTTTTTGTCTGGCAGGACGGGGTCATGCGGAAGCTGACTCCACAGCAGGCTGGAATTTCTTATATCGAATCCCCCACCGCAGCGCAGGGGTCGCGCGTCGGGGGAAAGACCAGAATGACCAATGTCCGGGCCGATGGAACATTTTTGCTGGCTGCCCCTGCCCTCCAGACCAAAACCACTCCCAATGGAGTGGAGCCCATCTACCGGATCATTGTCTATACCCTCAACGGGGATCTGGCAGGAAATCCAGCTCCGGTTATCAGTGGCAGGCAACTGGGCGGGTTCATCCGGCCCGACCATTACGGTGCGGGTCTGAACTTTGAAGATAGTTCCGATGTCAAGGACATCACCGAGGATGGAACGGTCCTTGGTTATCCCTCGAGCTGGAACTTCTCATTTACCCCGCAGCAGATTTGGTATCCTTCCGGGGGATATGCCCCGCGTCTTTTCGATCTGGACCTCCGCCGCACCCTGGGTGCGGTCACTGCTTTTGACCATGCCGGCCGGATCATCGGCACTGCCGGAGACGCGAATCCTCCGATCGTCAGCTTCAAGTGGGACGCTCCCCTCACCGGGTTGTCACCCACCGCCGCCCCCGGCCAGACGATCTGGCCTTCTTTGTCCGGATTCTATGGCGATCAGGGGGATGGCACCCTGCTTTCCGGCATTCCGTATGCTCACGGGGAGTTCCGGGCCATCGCCAATGCGGCCGCCACTGCGGTTTGGACCAACCGCTATCAGGACGTTGGCATCATCCAACAGTTTACCCTCCATCATTCCTCGATGCTCCCGCTCCGCACGATGTTGACTAAAAGTGGTCACGCCCTCGGCCGTCAAGCTGCCGGGCTGGGGGAAGAGCCGGATGATACCTACGGCGACGGATTTGCCCTGGCCCGCCGGCATCCCTCGGATGGCAGCTATACCGTCAGCCGTATCCGGAACGGGATGGCGCCGGAATATAAGCTGTATCCTCCCTTTAAGATCGTGAATTTTGATCCCCAACGCTTCTACGACCTGGGGATTTATCCGCTCGCCACCAATGCCAATCTGGACATCCTGGGCAGCTACACCCTGGAGGGGGTCACCAGTTTTTATGTGTTAAAAAATCAGCCAAACCCCGGCAAGGTCCGTTTCGAGCCCCTGCTGTCCAGCGCCAGCGAGGCTGAGGGGCAGGCCCGGGTGACCTTGCGCCGGACCTTGGGCTCGACGGGTACCGCCAGAGTGAGGATCACGCTGGGCGCGAGTGGCACGGCGCTTCCGGGGACAGATTTCGCCGTGGGAACTGCGGGCGAAGTGGTGTGGGGGAATGGAGAGGGTGGAGCGAGGACTCTGGTCCTCCCCATCCGAAATGATTATGATGACGACCCGGATGAGACTTTGAATGTTATCCTATCCGAAGTCACCGGGGCGGTGCTGGAAGGCAATGCCTCCGGGTTGGTGCAGATTACAGATGATGGCGACCTGCCCGCTGCCATCATTCCGGTCATTTCCGCACTGCTTCCAGCGCAGGGCACCGTCGGTCAGGAGCTTAATTACTACCCCACGTTGATGGCCGGCACCTGGTTGCCGGTCTGGAGCGCGGCAGGCCTTCCCCCAAGATTGTCCATCAATCCCCTGTCGGGATTGATCCTGGGCACGCCCATGACCAGTGGAACGTTCCGGATCACCGTGACGGCCACTACCCACGCCGGTTCCAGTCTGCCCCTCTTCGTGGACCTGGTGGTTGATCCGGCCCCGGCGGATGCCCCTTTGTTCCTGACCTGTCCATTCAGGGCGACCGCCACGGCCGGCACGCCCTTCAGTTACCAGGCGGGCGGCACAGGCACCCCGATCGAGTGGAGTTTCTTCTGGTCGAATCCTCCCCCCAACCAACCCGCAGGCCTTCCTCCTGGTTTTACCTTCAATGCGGCCACCGGGCGGCTCGACGGCACCTTTTCAGAGAGTCACGTGGGAACCGTCAAAATGAGGATCACGGCCCGGCGTGGCAACGAAGTGGTGGGAAGAGACATTCAGATCGTGGTAGCGCCGTCCAGCGGTGGCTTCACCCCCCTGCAATGGTGGCTGGCGGACAACCAGAAAGCATTTGCCGGAGCAGCGGGAAATCCTGCCTTGGACGCCGACGGCAACGGATATGGTAATATGCTCGAATTTGCTTTGGCAATTGGTTCCGGCGCCACCCCCTTGGTCCCGGTAGTCACCCATGGGTCTTTCACCGGGGCCCCGGTGCCAGGCATACCCGCCTCCTTCATTGAGCCCTCCAGCAGTCCCCGCCAGACCGTGGTGGTTTTCCGTTCCAAAATGGCCTCAGAAAGGGGGGTGGCCTTCCGGGTTGAGTTCTCCTCAGACCTCGCAACCTGGCAGAGGGCCGTTACTTACAAGATCACGGACGTCGGGCCTGCCGGTGATATTATCCATGTGCCTGATCCGAATCCCGGCCCCTTTGTCGGAGACCCGCGTTATTGGAGGCTCCACGTCTCGGGACCTTAACGGGAGCCCTTCACGATGGAACAGACCCGGTTGCCGGTCTCCGGGCGACACCTTCCCAATTTGAGGTGCGCGGCCCGCTTGCCCCCAGCAGTTTCGTGGTAACCCGTCACCGCCGCTGGACCGGCCCCGTCCTCAGCGGCGTCATCTCCGCCGGGACCGTCAACAACCTGGTGCTCCCCCTGCCCGGCGGCGCCGAGCAAGCCGTGCTCCGCAGCGACATCACCGCCATGCAGCCAGTCCCCGGCTCCCTGATGCCCCCCGGCTTACAGTCCGCCCTCACCCCCCAACAAATGGCCGATCTCCTGCAATGGATCCGCCAGACCAAATGACCACCCATCCCAGCGGCTGGCCGGGACCAGTCCGATATCATTGGCAGCGGACCAGTTCACGGGAGGACCCTCCACCATCACCTGATTTAAAGAGAGGCCGGCCGGAGATCGGACCCCACCTCAAACCTAGCCCACCGCCTTTTGCTTCACTTCTTCAAGAATAGAAATCAGTTGATCGACCTGCTGTGAACTGAAGACCCCATCCACACCCTGCGGACTGAAGTCGATGTAGGGCGATTCATACAGCCGGGCGATGTCCATCGTGCCGTGCTCCGTCAGGTGATTGACTACTTCATCCAAAAACTCGATCTGATTTGCCTTTAAATTGGTGGCTCCGAGGAAAACTCCCAAGGCCTTTTTCGCGGCTTGCCGGTCCAGTCCGACAAGCGACCGCACGAATAGGCCAAGGCCATTGCTACTGTTCTTGGCTTCCGCAAAATCCTCGGTCGTGCCAACGCCGCTTTCCGACAGGATCCGCTCCAACTCCGCCAGATCGGTAGACGTGAGTTGTTCGTTCGTGCGCAGCTTGTGGATGGCGATATGGTCTTCGTGCGCCTTGAGAAACTGCCGGACCTTGATGCGGAACTTCTCGTAGCCGCCTGATGAGCCAAATCCCGGCAGCGCGATGGAAACTTCTTCTCCCAGCTGGTCCTCGAAATCCGTGTAGACGATTTTCCTCTCCTTTTTCTCAATGAGCTTGATCAGCAGCCGCAACTGCTTCCGCATGTTCTCCAACATGTGAAGGGTCACATCTTCCCACCATTCGTCAGTCTGGATTGTCTCGATCAGCACCAGCTTCTGTTGGATCATCGGGATGGATGACTGCTCTTCCAACAGTCCGGCGATGGTTTTCACCTGATCCCGCAATCGCCTGAACCCCGGCTCCGCATTCAATTGCGCCAGTTGCAGATTCAGAATGAGCAGGTCGAAACGCTTGGCCTCTTCGTCGTCCGTTTCGATTTCCGATGGCAACCCTGCAACCTGGTCGCCGAGTTCCGCCGCAGATTCAGGCGTTAGAGTTTTCCATGCATCCGCCCCGGTATATTTTTCAACCATCCGCCGGTGTGGCCGCACCACGAAGTTGTCCATGTTCATGGCTGCGACTTCATTCCTCAGATACTGGGCCGCTTCATCGCGGATTCCCATCAGAACATCCGCTTCATTGATCACCGTTTTGTCGGCAACCTGCTTGTCGAGGGTCGTGATCAGTTCCAGCCGCCTGGTGAAGATCCGCTTGGTAAGGGATGGCGCGAGCGCTCCCTCCACCGCATTTGGGTTCTGACTGAAGAACTCCAGATTTTGGCAATAGTCGAAGACTTGGAAAAACTTCTTATGCTGATCCGGTCCAAACAGGTTTTTGCAAAGCCGCGTGCCCCGGCCGATCATCTGCCAGAATTTCGTCTTCGAGCGCACTAGCTTGAAGAAAACGAGATTCACCACCTCCGGCACGTCGATGCCGGTGTCGAGCATATCCACGGAAATGGCGATATGCGGCATCCCGTCCCGCTTGGAAAACTCATCGATCAGGCTTTGCGCGTAACTGGTCTTGAAGGTGATGACTCGGGCGAACGCTCCCTTGTAGTGGGGATAGTTGAGATTGAACCGCTCCTCGATAAATTCCGCGTGCTTCTGGTTCTTGGCGAAGATGATCGTCTTGCCGAGCCGGTCGCCGCCCGCGACCTTCACCCCGCGTGTCATCATGTGCTCCAACACCTTGTCCACCGTATCGATGTTGAAGAGCCACTTGTTCACCGCCTCGGCATCGACCTCGGTGGGGACGATGCCGTCTTCGTTCCATTCCTTCGCATCCCATTCCTGCTTCTCCTCTTCGGAGAGATCGTTGTATTTAATGCCTTCTCTTTGAAACTTGAGGGGAACCGAAACCGGCACCGACGGCACGAGGAATTTGTCATCCACCGCATTTTGCAGCTCATAGGCATCCGTTGGAACCCCGCGCTCAAGGTCGAATAAGCCATACGTGTCGCGGTCGATCTCATCGCGCGGCGTGGCGGTGAGGCCGACCAGCAGGGAATCGAAGTAGTTGAAAATCGCCCCATACTTCTGATACACGGAGCGGTGCGCCTCATCGATGATGATCAGATCGAAGTGGCCCACCCCAAAACGCCGCTCGCTTCCTTTCGTCTCGTCGATCAGGCCCATCATCGTCGGATAGGTAGAGACAAACACCCGCCCCTCCGCCTCCTTATCCGTCACGAGGTTCACCGGCGAGGAATCAGCGAGATGCTTTTTGAATTCACCAGCCGCCTGTTTAACCAGCGCCACCCGGTCCGCGAGGAAGAGGATCCGCTTCGCCCAGTTACAGCGCATCAGCAGATCGGACGGCGCGATCACGGTGCGGGTTTTCCCTGCCCCGGTCGCCATCACCAGCAGGGACTTGCGGTCGCAGTCTTTCTCAAACGCTTCCCCGATCCGGCGGATGGCCCGTGTCTGATAGTAGCGCTCCACGATCGCCATGTTGATCTCCGCCGATGCCAGCGCCTTCCGCGTCTGACGCCGTTGGATCATCAGTTCCAGCTCCGCCTTCTTGAAAAATCCCTGCACTGCACGGGGCGGATAGTTCACATCGTCCCACACCCAATGATTGTAGCCATTAGTGTAAAAAATCACCGGACGCTGGCCAAACTGCTTTTCCAGGCAATCCGCATACAGCTTCGCCTGCTGCTGGCCCACGCGCGGGTCGTGCTTGGTCCGCTTTGCTTCGATCAGGGCGAGCGGCTTGCCGTCGTTCCCCCAAAGCACATAATCCACAAATCCCTTCTCTTTAGAGGTGGGCATGCCACTCACTTCGTATTCCCGGTCCTGCGGCTGATTCAAGGGCCAGCCCGCTTCCTTGAGCAGCAAGTCGATGAAAAAATCCCGCGTTTCCGCTTCCGAATAGTCGTGGGTGTCAGGCCGGGCTTCGTTGGCCAGCTTCGCTGCCTCTACCAGGGCACGCAGCTTGACCAGTTCCTCATCCAGCGTGGCTTTGTCACTCAACAGGTCCGATAGCTTTTCGTCCTTCTCCAGCAACTGAGCTTCCAGCTTCAGGAGCTGTGTCTGCGTCTGTGGTGGAACCGAGCCGTCTTGAGGAATCTGCGCGGGATCAAAAGCGAGGGAATCCGCCGGCCGGGTTCCCCGGGCATAATGCCGGGCCAGCCAGAAGCTGACGTGAAACAGTTCCTTCACCGCCATCAAGGCATCATACTGCCGGATCGGGCGCTGGCTGTGGGCGGCCTCATTCCCCACCTTCTGAATCGCCCGCGCTTTGGTGAATACCGCCTCTCCGGCCGCCTGACGGAAGCTGGCCCCATGGATCAGGGCGCTCAGATTGTCCTGATAGGGCAGTTTCAGCGAGGCATCGTGCATGTAGAGCCACCGCAGGATCAGCTCCAGGGTCCGTCGGGCATGGAAGCAGGATGACCGAGGGTCAGCATGCACCAGCTCCTCCGCCCGCTGCGCGCATGATGCCAGATCCGGCCATTCAACTTCAAGGAATTGGAATTGCGAGGACATGCGTCAGCTTGGGAAATATTTTCTCTTGGCAAGACAAGGTTGTCCGCTAGGATCTGTCAACTGCCTATCTCCGGCTCTGCGGGCCCGGGTGGAATGGCGGAATCCTTCCTTTTATCCTCATCCTTCTTGCCGCAGTGCCCTTCCCTGATCAGATAGTTCCTCTGGTTGAAATCGGCCCCCGCACCGAGACGGGTTATTCCAGTGGAGCCCACCGCTGTCTGGGCAGGGATGGCAGATACTACTACGTCAAGTCTCCCCATCTCGCCGGTGCCGCTGCCGTGGTGGCGGAATGGATCGCCGCCGGCCTGGCCACCGCCATGGGCCTACCCGTCAGGGAGGCCTCACTGGTCACCATTCCAAAGGCGCTCATCTCCAGCGACCTGATAGCGCTTGGCCACGGTCCCGCCTTCGGTTCGCTGGAACTTCCCCAGGCAGACCCGCTTTCCTGGTCCTCGGCAGAGAAGCTTCCCGCCGCTCTGAGGGCGGAGGTGCTGTTGTTTGACTACTGGATCCGGAACATGGACCGCACCCTTGGCGCGGCGGGGGGAAACCCAAATCTGCTCGCCGCAGCCGGGACCCCTCTGGCCTTGATCGACCATGGTAATGCTTTCGATCCCGATTTCAACGCCCCTGAATTTTTAGGCAATCACGTCTTCGCCGGGAGCCGTGGCCACTGGTTGGAAAAAACCTCCCGCACGGCATGGCAAAAACGGGCCCGGCAAACCCTGAAGCTCCTGCCCGGGCTTTGGGAGCAACTCCCCCCGGAATGGCATGAAAACCAGTTCGGAGATCCCCTACACCAGTTCACGCTGGAAACTCTGCATTCCCTGCTCCATCGTTTCACCCCCGGCCAGACGGCCTTTTGGCCCGGCCTCCTTTCCCCATGACCACCGCCTGGAACATCGCGACCATTGCTTTCCAACCCTACCCGGATGTTGGCGAGTTTGTGAATGTCGGGGCTTTGGCCGTGGCCATGCCCGACCGCCTGCTGGCGTTCCGGCTTCTGCCGGCCCAGACCACCTCGCGGATTCACGCCTTTTTCCCGGAGTTGGACCTCGCGATCTACAAGGAAGGCCGCCGCCGCTTGGATGTCGAGTTGGAGCGCTTGGAAATGGCCGTGAACCACACCCAGGGGGAACACCTGGCCCAGCGGCGCGTCCCTCCGGGTCAGCCCCCTCTTCCCGGCACGGAAGGCACCGCCGACACGCTCTTCAAATCGCTCACCGCTCCCCGCGATGGTCTGTTCCGTTTCCATGCCAAAGGCACCCGCCTCGCCGATTCGGCGGAGGACCTCCTTGATGGGGTATTCGAGCGTTACATCATCCGGATCACTGCCGCCTCGGATGACCCCGAGGAAATGCGCCTCGTCCATGAAGTCAGCCACCTTTTGGATGAATGGAAAGTGCGCCGTCATTACCGGCGGGATGTCCGGGTCGGCACGGATGCCTTCCACGTCCGCTTCCCCTTTGGCTACCAACCAGACGAAAGTGCCGCTCCCCAGCGGGTCATCAAGCCGCTGAATCTCGCCCAGGCCAACTCCACCCAGATCTATCACCACGGCGATATGTGGATCGCCAACCTCAAACGCCTGCGCAACCTGAAAGCCATGCCCGCCCGGGTCATGCTGCCCGTCAAGATGCCTCTGGCTACCCGGGGCGCCTCACGGGAGTGCATCGCCGCCGCCGAGGAGATGGTGGATCAACTGCGTCAGACCAAAATCACCATTGCTCCTTCGGACGACCACCGGGCGCTGCGGGAGTTTGCCGAGATCGTGCAGGACACTGATTTGACGCTGACGGCTTAGCCAATAGGCTTTTGGCCAGCCAGGCATCGGGGTAAGATCGAAATCCATTTCAAAGGCCTTGGCCGTCGGCGGGCAGATACTTTTCCGCCACAGCAAAGGCATGCTCGCGGAGGTGCGGCAGCAACGTTCCATCGCCGATCATCGCTTTCAGCAATGGTTCAATAAAAACAGTACGCACCCTTGGGCGCGTTCCGGGAAGAAGCCCCTGATACATTCGCTCCAGGCTGGCGGTAAGACAATCATTGGCTTTGGGGACCAGGAAAACGACTTGATCCCGTGGGTCCCGATGCAACAAGGCAAGATTGCGTAGCAGTTGATAGTGGGCAAAAAAGAATTTGGGCGCCAGCATCCGGGGCGAAACCAAGGACTCAAGTCTCGGCTGATAGACCTCTTTGAGTTTTTTCTGATACTTCGGATGGTCGCGCACCGTGCCAAACTCGGTTTCGGACAGCTTCACTTCGCAATATAAGGCTGCGCCTTCCGGGTCTGACCAAGCCACGTCCACGTTGGTCTTTTCTGCGGGGTCTGGAATATGTTCAAACCACCAACGATGCGGGAGGATGGAGCCAAAGTGCTGAAAAAAGCTTTCAGCCTTGGTCCCTTCCTCCTTCAGGAAGGGAAAGAATAAGTTAAACGCAAACGCCTGGGATGAAGAGAGATGATGGAAAAACTGATGCAGGCTGATTTTTGACTCCTTGTCGTCCAGATGGGCAAGCAAGGCCTCGCGGCAATGCGGTAGAAAATTATGCTGCCGTTCTGTCACTGGCAGGATATGTTCGTACGGACTGCCACGCCAATCCCCCCGCTCCTGGACTGGAATATTGCTCGCCGCATAGGCGGTGAGATGGGTTTTCAGGCGCTCTTGGTAGCTCTGGTTTTGCATAGCGTCATTTGGATCTGATCCAGTATGGTATTTTGCGAAAATTTATTCCGAATCCCCGGATTCAATAAGCGTAAGTAAAGTCCGGTTTACGGAAGGCTTCGGCAACCTTCTTTGCATGCTCCGCGTTATTTCGGTGGTAGGCCCCGCGGACCAGACGGTAGGAGCCACGCCCGCCGCTGAAGGTCGTGCCGTAGTTGGTGCGGTAACCCAGTTCGTTCGCCATCTGGACGAGTCGCGGCACGCTCATGAAAGCCTTGTGCTTCGTCAATTCGCCGGCCACCCACGTGACCAAATCATATTTTCGCTGGTTGTTTCCATCGGGCCGGGGCGCAGATTTCATAAGGTGCCTCACCACGTCATCTCCGGAATCGTCCGCCGAGATGAAATCCGGAAAGTCCGGCGCGAGGCCGATCTGCTGAAGCGTGTCCTTGAGCTTGTTCAGGAAGCTCCACGGGCCGCCCACGTTCCGCATGTATCCCGGGTGATAGGTATGGAAGATATCCACGTTTTGTCCTTCCAGGCGATAGTGGCTGATATTGGGATCCGGCGATACCATCTTGATCAGTTCGAAACCCTTGAAAAATCCCTCTCGATCGATTGATTTAACCGTGAGGAGCACGACCCGCGGCTTGAGCGTTTCCAGCATGTGGTTGAACCGATTCAAATGCTCTCCCGCCGCACGCGCTGCCTCCCAGGTTTTACGGGGAACTCCGGAGGTGTGTTTACGCAGCGATTCCCAGAGCTCGACTGCATTGGCATTCCCCCAAGCGAAAGAGCTGAGAATATCCTGGTGCCCGCCCCACTTGAGCACGTTCCAGTTTGGCATCCCATGCACGGATGCGAGCAGTGCCATGGCGAAGCCCATGAACGAGTGGGTGTTCTTCCCTATCTTTTTGAAATCGAGGTTGTCGATTTCCCAGAACATCTCATCAAGCAGTTCGCCGGGGCTTGCCAGTTCCCTGGCAAGAAACGTATCCGTGTTTCCCCATCCTTTGGTGTCCTGACCGATGATCATGAACTTTAAAGCGGATCGCTCGTAGTTTTTCCCGAACAAGGGGAGAAATGGCTGGGGCATATGTTCAAGCCCGGGATGGCTCCCACCCTGCATCGATTTGCAGAATTGTTGGACAAGCGGCGTGTAGTATTTGAGGTAGGCCTTCTTCATGATTGTTATAGTTCTCCCCGGAAGGCGCGGTGCTGGAGGGTGGCGAAGAGGGCGTCCAGTTCCGCCAGCGAGGCGCGGTGCGCGGTCTTCAGCTTCTCCACGGCGGTCACCCGGCGGGTGAATTCGCGCTGGAGTTTGATGGGGGGAACGGAGATTGGCGTTCCTCGCACTTCGGAAACACTGATCGTGTTCAGTCCCGTCGTCGTCTTACCCGCCCGAAGTAAATGACGTCTGCCACCCGGTGAGTTGAGATACTCACATGCGTAAAGAGGAACAACTTTCTCCGAAGTGAATCGTGCGCGAATAATATGATTCTGATGGATACAGCCAGAAATCGAACCATCCCATAAAGCACTACGTCCAATCTCGGCTGGGTTGCCATGACCTTCGACGATCAAGAGATCATCCTTCACAAGCTTTGTTCTAGCGACTTCCGCATCCGTAGCACGAATCATTTTGATTTCCCTCAGGTTGAGGAGACATCGATAGACATTTGCCACCCGAAGATAAGGCACCTCATTTGGGAGATTCTTCCGTGCCGTCGTGACTTGCAGGCCGCCTTGCACGTCCGCTACATCTCCAACGCTCGAAACAGGCCAGCCTTTGGGGTTGGTGACCGGATCGCCGAAGAGGTCGAGGAAGAGGGATTGGGTGAGGGAGTCGAGTTCGGCTAGGGCGGCGCGGCGCTTGGCCCGCAACACCTCTGCCCGGTCCAATACCACTGCGATCCGACGCTGCTCGGCGAGCGGGGGGAGCGGTATTCTGAATGATCGGATATCATCAAAGTTCAGTCCCGCTTTGACCGCCTGTTTGTTGCGCCCCATCACTAATTTCTGACCTTCCGGAGATGCAAGGAAGGCCGAGAGAAAAGATGGATGAATGTTTTTGACACGAAGAATCGCCAGATGCTGGTTGATGAAAGCTCTTCCTATTCCATCGGGAACCACGCCTGTGCGACCCAAATCCGCGGTGATACTCAGAAGAACGTCACCTGGTTGAACAAGAGTTCGTCGCGCCTCTGCGGTATCGGGTGGCGCAACAAACGCCACATCATTGAGCATCATTCGGTTACGGCCAACATTTTGGATACGAAGGAATAAATCACCCGATTCGCGATAATGTGTCGCCCATCCACGTGAACCGCTCGTTAGAAAAGACAAAAGATCGCCCAGCGGCTTTGATGGCCAAGCCTTGCTCATTTCAGCATCCCCTCCAGTTCCTTCATTCCCTGCTGGATCTCGGCTTCGAGTTTGGCGAGGGCTTTGAGGATTTCGCCCGGTTTGCGGTGGGTGACTTCCTCGTGGACGACTTCCTTGTAGCGATTGAGCGAGAGGTCGTAGCCCTGCGCGGCGATGTCGGCCTTGGGGACGCAGAACGATTGCGCAGTGCGCGGGTTCTTACGCTCGGCTTTGTCGCGCTTGGTCCAGCGGGCGAGAATATCCGGCAGATTGTTCTTCGCGTGCTCGGTGGCGGTGAGCACGGACTTGGGGACCGGGCCGAATTTTTCTTCCGGGAGGAGCTGGGTGCGTTTGTCGTCGAGCGACATGCCGTCGGCATTCACATCATAAAACCAGACGTGGTCGGTGCCGCCGGAGTTGGTCTTGGTGAAGAGCAGGATGGCGGTGGAGACGCCGGCGTAGGGCTTGAAGACGCCGCCGGGCAGCGAGATAACGGCATCGAGCTTCTGGTCCTCGACGATGAGTTTCCGCAAAGTCTTGTGGGCATTGGACGAGCCGAAGAGCACGCCGTCCGGCACGATGATGGCGGCGCGGCCGCCGGGCTTGAGCAGGCGCAGGAAGAGGGCGAGGAACAACAGCTCGGTCTTTTTCGTTTTCACGATCTGCTGGAGATCCTTGGCGCAGCTCTCGTAATCGAGCGATCCGGCGAAGGGCGGATTGGCAAGGATGAGCGAGTATTTCTCCTCCTCGCCCGCATGGTCCTGGCCGAGCGAGTCGCGGTAGCGGATGTCCGGATTCTCCACGCCGTGGAGCAGCATGTTCATGCTGCCGATGCGGAGCATGGTGTTGTCGAAATCGAAGCCGTGGAACGCGTCCTCGTGGAAGTGCTTCTTCAGCTTCGGATCGCGGAGGATTTCCGGGTGGTGGTCGCGCAGGTATTCTCCCGCGGCGACGAGGAAGCCTCCGGTGCCGCACGCGGGATCGCAGATGGCGTCCTTCGGCTGCGGCGCGGTCATTTCCACCATGAGCTGGATGATGTGGCGCGGGGTGCGGAACTGGCCGTTTTGCCCGGCGCTGGCGATTTTCCCGAGCATGTATTCGTAGAGGTCGCCCTTGGTATCGCGGTCCTCCATCGGCACCTGGTCGATCATGTCCACCACCTTCGCCAGCAGCGCGGGGGTGGGAATGGTGAAACGCGCGTCCTTCATGTGGTGCGCGTAGGTGGAGCCATCGCCGCCGAGCGTGCGCAGGAAGGGGAAGACGTGGTCATTGATGACCTCGAACATTTCCTTCGGCGCGAAGTGCTTGAAGCGGGACCAGCGGAGATCATCGTATTTCCGCTTCTTCGCGTCCTTGCCCTCGGGGAAGACGCGGCGCTCCATCGGTTGTTTCAGGCGGGTGGATTTGTTTTCCTCCAAGGTGTGCAGGTCATCGAGGCGCTTCACAAAAAGCAGGTAGGTGATCTGCTCGATGACTTCGAGGGGATTGGAAATGCCGCCGGTCCAGAAAGCATTCCAAAGGGCGTCGACTTGAGTGCGGATGGTACCGTTTAGCATAGGTGAAAGGTTACGGAAAGGAGACCCGGGTATAGTCCGCGGGTCAAGGTCGCGGCATGTTCCTCAACGGAATTGGATTGCATGCTGGGGATAGCCCTCTTCATCACCCCCGCATTGACCCAGCGCGCGGGCCGGGCGACCGGTCCATCGCTTTCCGACCGGTGTTTGCCGGGGACGCGGAGGAAGGACTGGGAGGCAGTGGGGGGCATTATCGGATCCTGGGACAGTGAGCCACGGGGGCTGGCGGGACACTAGAGAGGAGGCAAAAATGAACAAGCAAATTCCGGATAGGGATTTGCATTGCTCCTGCCGAAGGTCCAGACACGGAAGACCCCGCCGCCCGGGGTGAACCGGACGGCGGGGTATGCGGGTGGGGGTTTGGTCAGGGGACCGGGGTTCCGGGCCGGAGGTCAGGATCAGGGGACGCGGGCGACGATAGGGTCGCACCACGGGCCGGCTCCTTTCGCTCCGACGGCGCGGATGCGGATGCTGACAAAGCTGCCGGAGGGGAGGTCCTTGAAGGTGTGGTTGGCCCGGGGGCTGACTCCGGCGGTGCTGCTCTCCCAGAGGGCGGGACGGCTGGCATCGGTCACCGGGAGGGACTGCACTTCATAACACCGGCTGTTGGTGACGACCCGCCAGCGGGCGCGGACTTCGCCGGAGAACGGGGTCTTCTCCACCCGGAGCTGGATCGGAGCGGGCAGCACCTGCGGCGGGGTGGGCGCACGGCGCAGGCCCCAGCCGGCACTGAGCAGGGCCTCGTCGCTGGAATCGGCACTCTCACAGGTGCGGGCGGTATTGCGGATCAGGTCGCTGGTGGCAATGAGTTCGGCTTCGAGGACGGCGCTGAGGGAGCGGGATTGCTGGTCGAGCAGGTTCCGGCTATCAATCAGGCTGATCAGCTCCTTCTCCTTGGCGCGGAGGGCCTCGATGGAGAGCGCCATGGCGGTGTAGTAGGCGTTATCGGTCAGGCCGTCGATGAGGGTGTGCACGTAGGCAAGGAGGCCCACGGCGTTGAGGCCGGTTAGCTCCAGACGCACGGCGCCTTGGACGGGAGTGACCGGAGGCAGCGCGCCGACGACGGGGCTACCGGCGACCGACGAGGCCTTGCGGCGCTGGGCGGGAGTGGGGCCGGAATGCGGACGGCCTTCCTTGGCAGGGACGACGACAGGGGCGGTGCGGCGCCGGGACCGGCTGGCAGGAGGAGAAGCCGGGGCGGTAGCGGCGGCTGGTTTGGTTTTTTTGGATTTTGGTTTCATAACGCTCGATTTAGTTGGTATGGCCTGCCGGGATAACCCCGATGGCCGCTGGAAAACTAACGGACAAGCCCGGAAGCACAACTCATTTTCCATAATTTTTATCATTTCCACACTAATCGGCACTACCAACCGCTTCTCATAAAGCGCCGTAAAGTGCTGATCCTGAGCAGACTATCCATGGTCAAACAGGAGCGGAAAATGAGGTGGAAAAAATCCTGATTTTCCGGAAAGCGGCTAATAAATTCAAAAAAACGGTCAGCTTTTTCGAAAACTACGGTCAGAAAATTTGGAAAATACGGTCAGCTTTTTCAGATAATACGGTCAGTTTTTTGGAAAAATGCGGTCGGTTTTTTCGAAAAATGTGACCGTAGTGGACCCAAAATGCGACCAGAAAACCTATCGACTGTGACCAGAAAATTTGAAAAATGCGGTCGTAGTGGACCTGTTTTCTGGTCGTAGTCCCTGGGTTTTCTGGTCGTAGTAGCCCCCTGCTCTGGTCGCATTTTTCCAATTTTCTGGTCGTAGTCCCTCTGTTTTCTGGTCACAGGAGACCAGTTTTCTGGTCGTAGTCCCTGGGTTTTCTGGTCGTAAAACCAAGTCACTTGGTACCTTTTCCTACCCCGACCGGTCGCTTTTTTTGAAAAATGCGACCGTATTTTCCAAAAAAACGGTCGGCTTTTCCACGGAAAGCGGTCGCATCCTGCCGGAAAACCGGTCAGGACCGGCTGTAAATGAGGTCAGGTGAAAGCGCGGGCTCTGGGAAACCCGGGGGGACCCTCGTCCACCTGATGGGCTGAGGGCAGCCATGGACCGCGGACCTGCAGTCAGCCCCGGCGCTATCGTCGCCGTCAGGCGAAAAAAATCGGCCGTCCGCCGGAAAGTTATCCCCTTCTCCGTTCCAGCAGTGTCAGCAGGAGGAAAGACAGAATCAGGTTCAACGTTTCCCGGTCGGTGGCCGGGCCGAGGCGCTCCACGAGGAAGCGGCCTTCGAGGAAGGCGGGGACTTTGGTGACGCTCAGGGCGGGGCGGCCGTCGGAACGGGTAGCGATGTATTTCGGATGGAAGAGATAGAGGCTGAGCAGTCCGATCACCGGGATGGAGCCGATCAGGCCGTCCATGACCTTAGCCATGGGGTTGGCCTCCCGGATGGCGAAGTCAGGGATGGTGTCGCCGGGATTGAAGACATCATAGTGGGCGCTCCAGAGCGACTTCATGCCGCGGCGGCCGGTGGCCCCGATAGGACGGCCATTGGCTTCCGTGAAGCTGTAGCGGGCAGACCAGTCGATGATACGGTCGGCACTGATGTGGGCGATTTTTTGGGTGCGCGCCGCATCGGCGAACACTTCGACTTGTTCGCGGATGCGGAAGATCTGTTGGCGGACAAAAAGAATGACGCGGTCCGTGGCATCATAAATGGTGATGGTGGGAGCCAGGGCGAAAAACTTGAAACTCATCCGCAGGGGAAACTGCGCTCCCTGCAAAATCGGCATCATGTCCTGCGGAGGCGGCGCCAGGCCGGAGGACGGCGGAGGTGTATAAGGATTGTCGCTATTCATGGGAGTAACCGGAGCTCCGTCCGACTGACCCAGGTTCCGGAATGGAGAGGCTGAGTCCTTTCGGCCGGAGGATGTCCTTACTGTGGATGGGCGGCGAGCCAGGCGTCAACATCGTTGGTGACGATCAGGCGGCCCCACATCACGGCGGCGTGTCCGGGGAAGGTGCAGACGAATTCGTATTCTCCTTCGGCTTTGGGGGCGGTGAGCTGGAGGCGTTCCTTCCGGACGGGTTCGAGGAGGGACGTCGCCGCCAGGGTGGAGAAACCCTTGGGCAGGTAGGCGCGGCCATTCCGGTCCTTGCGGTCGGGGGGCATGGTGAGGGCCGCGTTGCCGATCGCCATGTGCTGGCCGGGGTCGACAATCACAAGGTTGTGAGGCATCACATCGTTAT
>JAYUWQ010001021.1:0-2621 GCA_043753485.1 bacterium | reverse complement strand
AGCAGCAACCCCGCCATCCCCAACTGGAAGACCAGCTGCATCAGCATCAGATTCGCTGAAAGCTGGAACGATTCCCCGCTCTCCGGCGGCATCGCCAGGGGGCCCATCAGCAGGCTGAGCACGGCCACGGTGGCCAGGGCCACCCAGCCATCCACGCGCTTCCATCTCGGGTGGGGAGGCGCGGATTCCGGCGGACCCGGAACCGGCAAGAGGGGCACATCGAGGAAACTTCCGGCCGGTGAATCATCCTCATGCGGAATCACGGGATGAACCGGGCGGGGGCGGAACCAGACTTGAAAAGCCAGCAGCGCCAAGGGCACGGAGGCGAGAATCCAAGCCAGGGCGAGGAGGAGCAGGTGATGTTCGGCGGGCGTCATCCAGCGGTCAGGGAACGAGGGATTCCGGCAGCAGATAACATTGACCGGCCCGCAGACGCGGCAGGAGGCGGTCTGCGATATCAATTTCCAGCCGTTGGGTTTCGAGGGATGCTTTCGACAGAATCGAAGGCAAACTGATGAGCGGCGGCGGGCGGGTGTATTTCACCACCGCGGCATCTTTTACACCGGCGAGTTCGCGGGCGGCCTGCCAGGCGTCTTCCAGATATCCCGTGCGGTCCACCAGCTTCAGGCCCACGGCGTCGGCCCCACTGATGATACGTCCATCCGCGATCCCGTTTTTGAGCGTTTCCACTGGAATGCCGCGCGCCTCGGAGACGATGCTGACAAAACGATCATAGGTCTGCATCACGAGACCCTGGGTGTAGGTATTTTCCTCGGGAGTCATCTCACGATGGCCTGACAGGCTGTCCTTGAAAACCCCGCTGCGGAACACCCGCTTGGTCAGGCCGATTTTTTCCATCGCACTCCCATAACCAAAAGATTGAATGATCACCCCGATGCTGCCGGTCCAGGTGTTGACGTTGGCCACCACTTTCCTGGCCCCGCAGGCCACATAATAACCGCCGCTGGCTGCCATGCTGTCCATGTAAACGACCACCGGTTTGCGCTCGTTGGCCTGTTTTACCGCGTGATAGATCGTATCCGAAGCGGTGACTTCGCCGCCCGGGGAGTCGATGCGCAGCACGATGCCTTTGATCCTCGGGTCCGCCAGGGCCTGCTCCAGGGCGCGTTTGGTTTCGGTGACAAGGCTCGCACCGCGTCCGTCTTCGTCGGAGCTGATGACACCGGTGAGATCGATCTGGGCAATGCGGGGCCCATGGGCGGCATCCGAGGCGGCGGACTGTACGAGGAGTTGTTGGAAACGGTCGGGCTCCTGCACGTGGTCGGCTTTTTTGCCGAAGAGCATTCCGGACAACAACACATTGGCCATTAAACTAAGCACCAGCACGCCCAGCGCGGCGACTCCCAGAAATCCGAGGACCTGTTTTCTCATAAGGGCGGCACCGTATCAGTCCGGCCCCGGCCCACAAGGCGGAACACGCTCCACCCACAGCCACCCGGCCCGGCGCCTCAGGAAATGATTTCCCGGCAGATTCCAGCGGGCCGGTCCCGTGGCCGGATCAAGCATCAACACGGCCTGCCGGAGGAGGACCGATGAAACATCCGGCACTTTCCGGGCCCGCAGCCAACCGGCCAGCACGGTATCCCTCAGGACAGGATGCAGTTTGGTCAATTCAACCACCCGCAGTTTTTCCTGATGAATCCATGGGGCCGCGGATTCCTCCAGAAACCCGCGCGCTCCTTCCGCCCATGCCGCGGCGCGGCCCATGGCCGGGGCGGTGGGACGTTGAAAAATCGCATCCAGCAAAGGCTGCACTTCCAGGCGCAGGCGGTTCCGGACGACATCCGGCACCGCATTGGAGGCGTCCTCGCGGAAGGTCCAGCCGTTCGCTCCGGCGGCGGCGAGGAGGTCGGCTTTGGAGCGGTTCAACAAAGGCCGGAGCAATTGCAGGCGCGTGCGGAATCCTGGCACGGTGAGGCTGGTCTCCGCGGCCATGCCAACGAGGCCCGCCGAGCCACGGCACAGATTCATCAGCACGGTCTCCGCCTGGTCATCGGCGTGATGGGCCAGGAAGACACGGTGACAGCGGTGCTGTTTGGCGGCTTCCGCAAAAAACCGGTGGCGCGCCCGGCGCCCCGCGGTTTCCAGCGAAATCCCGGCCGCGCCGGCTTCCGCCCTGACATCCCGCTTTCCGGTGAGGCAGGGCAACTGCAGCCTCGCCGCCAAACGGGCAACCCAACGGGCATCCGCGGTGCTGGTCCGGCCGCGCAGACCATGGTCCAAATGGCAGACCACCAGTTTTTGGTAGCCTGCTGAAATCAAGGTATGCAGCAAAACCACCGAATCCACCCCGCCGCTGACCCCGATCAGATACCGTTGTCCCCGCGCCCAGAGGTCGAACCCCGGAACGCCATCCCATTCCGCCGGCGGTTTCCGCGCTCCCGCAATTCCGGACATTACCCTTGGTTTCATCATTATTGATAGGGTTGCCGGATTCCTGATGGCCCGTGTTGGATGATGGGTCCGGGGTGTTCAATCCAACCACTCGTAAATGGTGGAAGCTGTCTCCAGTTTACGGGGTGCAGCTGCTGCGCAGTATTTCCACGCAGCTCTGCCGGCGCATCCGCCGGAACAGTGACAAGATGCTGCGCCAACTGGAG
>JAYUWQ010001020.1:0-2623 GCA_043753485.1 bacterium | reverse complement strand
CCGTTCCTGCCGTCATGCTGCTGGAGGCCGCGCTCAGTTTTCTCGGACTGGGCGTGCAACCCCCTGACAGCTCCTGGGGCACCCTGATCGACGACGGCGCCACCAACATGGAGACCAGTCCCTGGCTCCTGATCTATCCCGCCGCCTTTTTCTCCGTCACCTTGTTTTGCCTCAACTTTGTCGGCGACGGCCTGCGCGATGCGCTGGATGTGCGCGGCGGAAAAGATTGATCCCATGCCACCCCGACCGCTTTCCCTTCCTTCATGAGTGCCGTTCTCGATGTCAAAGACCTCCAGGTCTCCTTCCACACCCGCAATGGGGTGGTGCGTGCCGTGGACCGGGTCTCGCTGAAGGTCGGGGCCGGCCAGACCGTCGGCATCGTCGGGGAGAGCGGTTCCGGGAAATCGGTGACTTGTTATTCGTTGCTCGGCCTCATCCCCCAGCCGCCCGGCCGCATCGAAGGCGGCACTGCGATGTTCGGGGGACTGGACCTGCTGAAACTTTCGGAGAAGGAACTGCAGAAAGTGCGTGGCAGCCGCATCAGCATGATCTTCCAGGATCCGATGACCTCCCTGAATCCCTATCTGAAGATCGGCAGCCAGCTGGTGGAGCCGCTCCGCCTGCATGAGGGACTGGACAAAGCCGCCGCCTGGAAGCGCGGCATCGCAGCCCTGAAGGAGGTCGGTATTCCCGAGCCAACCACCCGCATGGAGCAGTATCCGCACGAGTTCTCCGGCGGCATGCGGCAGCGCGTCATGATCGCCATGGCCCTCATCACCCGGCCGGAACTCCTCATCGCGGACGAACCGACTACTGCCTTGGACGTCACCATCCAGCAGCAGGTGCTGGACTTGATCAAGGACCTGCAAAAGCGGCTAGGCATCGCCGTCGTATTCATCACCCACGACCTCGCGGTGGTGCATGAAGTCTGTGATGTGGTCAATGTCATGTATGCCGGGCGCCTCGTGGAATCCGCCTCTGCGGCGGATCTGTTCGCCCACCCGCGCCACGCCTACACCCGCGCCCTGATGCGCTCCATTCCCGCTCTGCAAAAGAAAGGCGAGCCCCTTTACACCATCCCGGGCCTGCCGCCGGATCTCAGCCATCTCCCCTCCGGCTGCGCCTTCCGTGCCCGGCAGACGCCCGACCGGCAGGCCCTCTGCCTGACAGACCGGCAGCCTCCGTTGCAGGAAATCGCGCCCGGTCATTGGGTCCAGGCCTGTCCCGGCTGCGTGGAAGGAGGACTACCACTATGAGTGATTTCCTTGTCATCGATAACGCCTCAGTTTCCTTCCCCGGCCGTGGCCGCGCTCCCGCGAACCTGGCCGTGGACGGCGTCAGCCTCACCCTCGCCAAGGGCGAAATCCTCGGCCTCGTTGGCGAGTCCGGTTGCGGGAAAAGCACCCTCGCCCGCGCCATCATGCAGCTGCAGCCCCTCACCAGCGGGCGCATCATCCTGGAAGGGCAGGATCTTTCCCTGTTGGATGGACGCCAACTCCGCGCCGTCCGGCTCAATTTTCAAATGGTCTTCCAGGACCCCTACGCTTCGCTGAATCCCCGCCTCACCATTTTCAGCACCCTCGCAGAAGCCATCCAGGCCCGCACCGGTAAATTGTCAGGCCCGGCCTGCTGGACTGCGGTGGAGAAACTCCTGGAACGGGTGGGCTTGGATCCCACTGCCGCCCTGAAATACCCGCACGAATTCTCCGGAGGCCAGCGGCAGCGTATTGCCATCGCCCGTGCCCTCGGGCCGGAGCCGCGTTTACTCATCGCGGACGAACCCGTCTCCGCATTGGATGTCAGTATCCAGTCCCAGATCATCAATCTCCTGCTGAAGCTCAGCCGCGAGCTCCAGCTCACCATGCTTTTCGTCTCCCATGACTTGTCCGTGGTCCGCTACCTCGCCGACCGCACCGCCGTCATGCATCGCGGAAAAATCGTCGAACTCGGGGAAACGGAATTCCTCATGGCCGCCCCTCAGCACGAGTATTCAAAAACCCTGCTCGCCGCAGCACCGGCGCTGCGGATGCGCCACTGAAGTTCGCTCATGCCGGGGCAGTGGAAGGAGCGGCCGCGGGATGCTAGTCCGCGGCGATGGTGGCGAGGCGGCGGCGCTTTTGGCCGAGGCGGGGGATGCAGTCGATCAGGGCCCGGGTGTAGGGATGCTGCGGGTGGGAGAGCACGGCATCGGTGGAACCGGTTTCGACGAGCTGGCCGCGGTACATGACGGCGACGCGGTCGGCCAGACCCCGGATGATGCCAAAGTTATGGGTGATGATGAGCACCGCCATGCCATGCTTTTTTTTCAGCTGGGCAAGAAGTTCGATGATCTGCTTTTGAATGGTGACGTCGAGCGCGGTGGTGGGCTCGTCCGCGATGAGCAGGTCCGGACGGCCGGCGAGGGCCATGGCGATCATGACGCGCTGCTGCATGCCGCCGCTGAGCTGGTGCGGATAGTCATCGAGCCGGCGGGCGGGGTCGGTGATGCCGACTTCGGTGAGCCAATGGAGGCATTCGGCTTCGAGGCCGGTGACTTCCGGGCGATGGGTCGTGATGACTTCGGCCAGCTGGCTGCGGATGCTGAACACCGGATTCAGGGCGCTGGAGGGTTCCTGGAATATGT
>JAYUWQ010001019.1:0-6578 GCA_043753485.1 bacterium | reverse complement strand
GCCAGACCGAGTCCGCCCTGCTGGTAAAACCCTATCTGCCGAAGATGACGCGTTCCGAAATCGCGGCCATGATGGTCGGCGGCATGGGCACCATCGCGGGAGGGGTGATGGCAGCTTACATTGCCAAGCTGGGCGGGACCAGCGACGCGGAACGCATCAAGTTCGGCACCTGGCTGCTCTGTGCCTCGCTGATGAACGCTCCGGCCTGTATCGTGGCGGCCAAGATGCTGGTGCCCGAGACCGAACCGATCAATGAAGATCTCACGGTGCCCAAGGAAAAAACCGGGGCAAACTTCTTCGATGCCCTCGCCGCCGGCACGACGGAAGGCCTGCACCTTGCCCTGAATGTGGGCGCCATGCTGGTGTCATTTGTGGCCTTCGCCGCGCTCGCCAACTGGATTCTGGGAGGCATCGGCAGTGTCATCCCGGTGGCGGGCGGGCAGTCCTTGAATCAATGGATCGCAGCCGTGAGCGGCCAGGTCTTCGGTGGACTCTCCCTGCAGTCCATCTTCGGCACGGCCATGACCCCCATCGCGTGGCTGATGGGCGTGGATTCCGCGGACCTGCTGCGTGCCGGGCAGTTGCTGGGCACCAAGCTCGCCCTCAACGAATACGTGGCCTACGACCAACTCGGCAGCTTCAAACAAGCCGCATTGATGTCGCCACGGGCGGTGTTTCTCTGCACGTTTGCGTTATGTGGTTTTGCCAACCTTGGCTCCATCGGCATCCAGCTGGGCGGCATGGCCGTGCTGGCCCCGGAGAAGCGCCCCGTCCTTGCCGGTCTCGGCATCCGCGCCCTCATCGGCGGCACCATCGCCAGCATCCTCACCGCCACCATTGCGGGCGTTTTCTTTCAGGGCTAGGATTGGCTTCTTCACGTCTGTATGAAACGCTCCCCCCTTCTGATTTGCCTCGTCTTGATCATCGGCATGGGTGTCCACGCCCCAGCCGCCGACCAGCCCTACCGCACCTGGACCTCTTCCGACGGCCGCACCTTGGAGGCCCGCTACATCAAGTCCACTGAAACCGCTGTCGCCGTCCGTACCCGCGAAGGCCGGCAGCTGGACCTGCCGTTCGCCAAACTCAGCGAAACCGACGTCACCCAGGCCAAGGACACCGCCGCGGCACTCGTCACCGAGACCCAGCGACAAAAAGGTCTGAAGGATGGCCCCTACGCCGCCTCCCTCACCGGGGAGTGGCAGAAAATGAAAAGCGCCGAGGGGATCGACTATCACTTCTACGCCGCCAAACGCCTCAAGCCGGGCCAGTTTTATCCCCTCTGTATCTACCTCCATGGCTCCAGCAACATTGGCTCCAAGCTAACCAAACGCGAACCCGGGGCCGATGCCTTCGCCAGGGAGGAATTTTACAAGGACCGGCCCTGCTTCATCATCGCGCCCGAAGCCCCGGAAGGCACCAATTCCTTCAAGCAGATCGTCCCGCAAATGACCGCCCTCGTGCGCCATCTGGGCGACCACCTGCCGATCGACCGCGACCGGATCTACGTCACCGGATACTCAATGGGCGGTTACGGCAGCTTTGACTGGATCGCGGCCGAGCCCACGCTCTTCGCCGCCGCCGCGCCCATTGCCGGATTCCCCGGTCCGGACATGGCGAAACGTCTGCCGAAATCGACCGCGCTTTGGCTATTCTGGGGCGAACTCGACCAGGCCGACCGCGCCAAAGCCCTGCGCGACGCCATCAAGGCCACCGGAATTTCTTGTCAGGAAACCGAATACAAAGGAGCCGACCACGTCAGCTACCACTACAAGGTCGCCACCGACCCGGCGGTCCATGAGTGGCTCTTCGCCCAAAAGCGTACCCTGCCCTGAAGCTGGAACCCTGACAATAACTGCCGCAACGTTTGCACCTGAAGCTGCCCGGAAGCGAGGGACACACCCGTCAGGAGATATCGGAAGTGGCGTCCCAATCGCAGGCCGCCTGGATGAGCCGGGCGTGGGCGCGGGTGCGGACCGCAAGGGAAAACTCCGAAGGCGTTTCAAAAGTCAGGGTGCAGGAGGTGCCCGACTGGTAAAGAATAACGGCTTCCGGGAGATTCTCCACCATGGGCAGGCGGCGGCGCCGGATGATGCCTGAACGGGCGGGCCGGCCTTCGATTGTCCGGCGGGAGTCGCGGGGAAGCATGGAGTCCGTGGTCCTGAGGCAGGATTCAGCCAGGCGGAGCGTGGCATCACGGTTCAACTCATAGGCATAGAGCCCCTGGGCGTCGTAATCCTCGTGCAGGCAGACCGCGAGGCGGGGAGAGAAGCCTGACATGGCCTTGCGCCAGCCGGTGATGTGAGGATGACTGGGGTGATCGAAGAACCGGTTGAGATCGGTGCCTTCGCTGTCCAGGCGGATATTGAGGGACAGGCCGGCAGGATTGAAGAGGGGCACCAGGATGACATCGGCCTGCCGCAGGTAGGCGATGGAGCGCTCGGCCCATTCCAACAGGCCGAGCACCGCGCCCGGCTCATCCCCGTGGACCCCGGCGCTGAGATAGAGAGGCCGCGCGCCAGCCTGCCGGCTGGTGAGGAAATAGACGGGAAACCCGCGCACTTCATGGATCACGCTGAACTGGAGCCGCGCCGCACGGGCCACGGCCCGCCAGCGCTGGAGGAGATGCGGCACATCATGGGCCCGGTGCCGCGATTGCCAGGCGCCCTCCAGCTCCGGCAACCACAGAGCCGGGGTTGTTGGCAGCGGATCCCGGGAAGAACGTGGCATGGCAGTCTGGCTGGGGGGCAATTCCCTTTTGTTTCGTGGGATCATTCCGCGGCGAATTGGGGATGCTGTGCCTGATAGGCCCGGCGCGCAACCTCCCTCCCTTTTGCAAGGGGGCCGGAACTCTCCACCGCGCAAGGCACTTCCAAGGTTGCAGCGTCCGCCCAGCCGGGATGCAGATTGTAAAACCGGCGGCGCAGGAAGGGTTGGAACCACCGTCCATACTTTTGATGCAGTTCCGGAATCTGCCAATCGTCGCAAGTAATCCGCTTCCGGCAATGGGCACTGCCGCAACGGCATTCCACCAGGAACCGGTGCTCGTTGCCCGGATTGCTGAACAGGACGAAGGCGTAATCGTAAGTGATTTCCTCCCCGGCGGCGATGGCGCGCAGGGCGACGATCTGGAGCTGATCGAGGAACCCCGCATTGGGCTCGCAACTGTGATTGATGAAAAACTGGGGCATGCGCTCCAACTCCTCCTCATCGCAGGGGCAAAAGGAAAAATGCTCGGAAATATCGATCCCGTATTCCTCCCCAAAGCTGCCAATCTGGTTATGGGTCGGGATATCCACCACCGGCCCGCCCATCACCATGATCACTTCTCCGGCTTTGATCGGGGCCACCGCCATCACGCCACGCTGACCCGCCAGGATACTGCTGGTCCCGACCCCGATGGCAGGACTCATCCACGAAAAAGGTTTCCGGTTCATGTTCGATCTCAATCAATCGCCTTCCTATAGAAACGGGGCCGGTCATGCAATCGTCCGGATGCCTCCACAGCGATAATTTATCAACTCCACCCGGAACCTACGGCCCCGGAGCAAGGGTCTTCAAGGCTTCGAGCAGTTTGTCATGGATGCCACCGAAGCCGCCATTGCTGAAGACGGCAATGCTGTCGCCGGGCTTCACGAGGGTGATGGCGCGGGCCACGATGTGGTCCACATCCGCTTCCAGAAAAACCTCGCGGCCCATGGTGCCGATGGCTTCCAGGAGATGCGGAACGTCGAGGCGGTCGGCTTCGGGGATCTTGTGGATATCGGCCACCGGGGCGAGGATGATCATTTCACTGGCCCCGAGCGCGAGCGCCAGTTCGTTCTGGAAAATCTTGCGGCGGGTGGTGTTGGACCGGGGCTCGAAGATGGTCAGGAGGCGGCCGCCCGGCGCGAGGTAGCGGCGTTTGAGCGCCGTGGTGGTTTCCTTGATGGCGGTGGGATGGTGGCCGAAATCATCGATGACTTTGACTCCGTTGACTTCGCCCCGGAGGTCCTGACGGCGGGCGACTCCTTTGAAGGCGGCGAGGGCGTCGGCGATTTTGGCCGGAGCCATCCCGGCGAATTCCGCATTGCAGATGGCCATGGCGGCATTCCGCACGTTGTAATCCCCGTTCATGGGAAGTTTGTAGCGGGTGGCGTTGATGGTGAACTCGGTATTGTCGTCACCATAGACGATGTCCGTGATGCGTCGGTCGTTGTCCGGACCAAATCCGACCTTCACCACGGGAGCGTGGGAATCCTTGACCACCTCAAGGCAATTGGGGTCATCGCCATTGGCGAAAATGATCCCATTGCGGGGCACCAGACGCACCAGCAGCCGGAAGCTCTTTTTGATGGCTTCGAGATTTTCGAAAATGTCCGCGTGGTCGAATTCAATGTTATTGATGATGACGGACTCCGGGAGGTAATGGAGAAATTTGGACCGTTTGTCGAAAAAGGCGGTGTCGTATTCGTCGCCTTCGAGGGTGAAAAACTCGCTTTCCGTAAAGCGGGCTCCGCCATCGAAGTTGCGGGGCACCCCGCCGATCAGATAACTCGGGTCCTTGCCACCCTTGTGGAGCATCCAGGTGAGGAGGGACGTGGTGGTGGTCTTTCCGTGGGTGCCGGTGACGACAAAATTCCGTTTACCCCGCAGGAAGTATTCCTTGAGGACCTCGGGCATGGAAACATAGCGGAGCTTCCGGTTGAGCACTTCCTCCAACTCCTCATTGCCGCGGGAAATCGCGTTTCCGACCACGATGACGTCGGCTTTTTCCGGGATATTGGCCGCACGGTAACCCCGTTCCAGTTTGATGCCCCGGCTTTCCAAGAAGGTCGAAATGGGAGGGTAGACCGCGCTGTCGCTGCCGGAAATTTTGAAGCCGCGTTCTTTCATCGCGGCGGCGACCGCGCCCATGGCGGTGCCGCAGATGCCGATGAAGTGGAAGTGTTTGGGTTTGGAGGACATGGGAAAGCCGGTCGATAAAAACCCGGCATACCCCTGCCCTGTGGCGTGCGCAACCCGAAGCATTTTCCGGCCCGTCCCCCGTTAGGCCGTGACCGGAGCCGGTGCATCCAGCACATCCCGGATGCAGCGGGCCAGGTCGTCGAGGGCGTAGGGCTTCTGGACAAAGGCGTCCGGACGGGAGCCGGTTTCCTCCGCAAAGGAGTCGAGATCAACCAGATAACCACTGCAGATGACGACGGGAACCCCCCGCGAAGGCCCCCGGCGCATCGCGGCGAAGGTGTCCTTGCCACTCAGGCGGGGCATGGTGAGATCCAGCAGGCAGAGGTGGATTCCTCCGTCCATCCGGGCGAGGATTTCCAAGGCCGCCTCTCCATCGTCGGCCATAATCACGTTGTAGCCTAGTTTTTTGAGCAGCCCCTGGGCGACCGCGCGGACGACCATTTCATCATCCACCAGCAGGATGGTCTCCCCTCCGCCGCGGACGGGCCCGACCGGGGCGGCCACGACCGGAGCAAGATCGGCGGGTTCCTCCTCGGTGCATCGGGGAAGGAAAATGTGGAAGGTGGTGCCGGTGCCAACCACGGAGTCGCAGGTGATCCATCCCCCGTGCTGCTGCACAATTCCGAAGGAGGTGGCAAGGCCCAGTCCGGTGCCCTTCCCCTGCTCCTTCGTGGTAAAGAAGGGTTCGAAGATTTTGGAGAGCACTTCCGGCGGCATTCCGGAACCGTTATCGGTGACGCTGATGCGGACAAACTCCCCCTCGCGGCCTTCCGGCATGTGGATCAGCTGGGCTTCTCCGAGGTAGACGTTGCGGCTCGAAATATTGATGCGGCCCTGGCCATTCATCGCGTCACGGGCATTGACCACCATGTTCATGACCACCTGTTCGATCTGGGTGGCGTCGGCCCGCAGTTTCCAACAGTCATCCTGCAGCTCCGTCGTCAGTTCGGTGCGTGGATCGAAAGTGCTGCGGATGATGTTATGCAGCTCACAGATCACCCCATTCACTTCACAATGGGTGAGCCGCAGATGGCTCAAACGGCTGAATCCGAGCAGTTGCTTGACGATTTGGGCGGCCCGCTGTCCCGCATGACGGGCCATGGCAATACGCTCGCTGGCGGCCGGACTGGCAAAAGGACCGACGTCCTGCTCGATCAGGGCAATATTGCCAAGGATTCCCTGGAGCAGGTTGTTGAAATCGTGGGCGACGCCCCCGGCGAGCCGGCCCACCGCCTCCATTTTCTGGGCCTGGCGCAGTCCCATCTCAAGGCCTCGTTTCTCGGTGATATCGCGGAAATTCCAGATGCGGGCCACGGGGGGGCCCTCACCACGGCGGACCGGGGCAGAGTAGAGATTGACGATCCGCTTGGCAGGTCGGAGCAGTTCCAGCTCGATATCAATAATCTCGTCGGAGCCGGCCACCGCACGGTCCCAGACGTCGGTGAAGACTCCGGGATCGGCAAAACACGGAGCCATCTCGTCCTTGAGGGTTCCCCAACAGTTACCCACATGGGTCGTGAAATCGAAGCCGAAGATGGTGCTGAAGAGGGCATTGGCCGCCAGCAATTGCCCATCCGACCGGAGCAGCAGAACGGCGCTGCGGCTGGCATCAAAAGAGGCTTTGAGCTGGGCGG
>JAYUWQ010001018.1:0-6596 GCA_043753485.1 bacterium | reverse complement strand
CCTCACCTTCGCCATCGTGCTGTTCGGTTATGCGATGGTGCGGATGCTGATGCTGCCGGTGGCCTGATCCCTTGTTATGAAACTTACCCGTCGTCTGCTGCTCCTTGCTGCCGCTCTGGCCCTTGCCGGTTGCGCGCAAATCGCCACCGTCACCGAGGTCAAGCCCAAGGACGATGGCTTTGCTGTCAAATCCAGCGATCCGTTGGCCGGGCTGGACTCCCATCTGGGGGCTGCCGGGTCCGCTTGGCAGAAACTCAAGCACGATCCCGCCGACAGGGCGGCGCGGGGTGACTACAACAGGGCGACAGGACGGATTTTCGGGGTGCTGCGGGAGAGGAAACTGACTCCCTGGGCCGGACCGGTCAAGGTGGGCCCGCGGACCCTGACGTGGCGGAAGGAGGCGCGGAAGGAGTGGAATCCGGCCCTCTACGAACTCATCCCGGCCGGTCAGCTCAAGATCGGGGGCACCTACCTGAAGGAGCGGGAAATCAAGGCCGGGCTGGGCGTGCCGCTGGTGGCGAAACGGGCGGCGGACCGCGCTCATGACTACGCCCCGACCCCCCATTTTTTCTATGCGGCTACCGGCATGGTGCGTTTCGAAGGCTCCCGCTGCGTGCTGTCGATGGAGGACCCCATCCAAACCGAAAATGTGAAAGTGGGGCGGGCGGCCGTTCCCCTTGCGGCGGATTTCACGGCGCCCCTGGCCATGATGCTGGTGGAGATGCATCCGAAAGAGCTGGGCAAACCGCGCCTGCTGCATCCTGAAAAATTTGCCTCCACCACCCGCATCTCGAGACTGGAACCCTGGGATCCAGACAAAACGGTAGTGCTGGTGGTGCATGGCCTGATGTCTTCGCCCGCCACTTGGATTCCGATGCTCAACCTCCTGCGGGCCGATGAGGATATCCGGCGCAAATTTCAGTTCTGGTTTTTTAGCTATCCGACGGGTTACCCTTACCCGTATTCCGCGGCCATCCTGCGGCGCGAACTGGATGCGGCGGATAAAAACTACCCTTCCCACAAAAAGATGATCGTGATGGGCCACAGCATGGGAGGCTGCATCAGCCGGTTGCTGATCACGGACAGCGGGCCGCACATCTGGGATCAAATGTTCACCGTGCCCCCGGAGCAAATGGATCTGACGCCGGAGCACAAACACATTCTCACGGAGTCCTCTATTTTCCGTCACCGCCCGGAGATCGGCCGCGTCATTTTCATTTCCGCTCCGCTCCGCGGGGCCGGCAAGGCGGGTGGTTGGTTGGGCAGCCTGGGATCCCGGCTGATCCAGCTGCCGGCCGATATGCTGACGCTCGGGCGGGAGGAAGCGGTGTATCAAAAAGTGGCCGCCGGGCACAAACATCTCGACCGGTTCCCTGACAGCGTGGACACGCTTTCCCCGGACAATGATTTTGTGAAGGCACTGGCTGACGTGCCGCTGGTCCCCGGTATTCCTTATCATACCATCGCCGGCGACCGTGGCCGGGGTGACGCGCCTGATTCCAGTGACGGTCTGGTTCCGTATTGGAGCAGCCATCTCCCCGGAGCAGCGTCCGAAAAAATCGTCCCCTCCCACCACAATGCGCAGCAGCATCCGGTGGCGTTCGAGGAAGTGCATCGGATTCTCCAACTGCATTCCCAAGCCAAATAAGAATCCTCCACGGCCTGTGCCGTTGGACCAAAGGCCAATAGCGGCCTGCCGCCTGATCCGCCAAGCTCGCGCTGCGGGCTGACCCATTTTCAAACTAACAACATTCGATCAATACCATCATTATGAAGACCAAGAACCTGATTCCCATGGCCCTGCTGGCGATGAGTGGCTGGAGCCTGCCTGCGGGAGCGGGTGAACCCGTGGCTCCTCCTCCGCCACCGGTGGTCCAGCCCTCCTCCGAATGGCAATTTCTGATGACCCTGCCCGGCTGGGGGGCTGGTCTGAGCGGAGACATTGGGGTCGGCGGCTTCAAGCCCGTCTCCGTGGATGTCGGGCTGGATCAAATTGTGGACCACCTCGACATGGCGGCTGCGCTGACCCTGGAAGCCCGGCGTGACCGCTGGGGTTTCATGCTCGATGGAATGTACCTGAAGCTGTCAGGCGATGGCGGAACGCCGGGCCGGTTGTTGGATTCGGTCAGTCTTGATGTCGAGGAAGTGCTGGCGGAAGCGACCGTCACCTACCGGCTGTGGGAGGGGAACCGCGGGTATCTGGACCTGCTCGCCGGAGCGCGTTTGATCTCCATGGACACCACCCTGCACTTCGATCTCGACAGCGCCGGGGTACAGGATGTCAGCGAAGACCTCAGTAATGCCATCGTGGACCGCGCCGTGTCTGCTATTACAGGGGAGGTCGGCAAAGCCGAGGCCCGCGCCCGGACCGAGCTGGAATCCCTGAATCCGGAGGCGCGGGCGGAGGCCCTGCGGGGTGAACTGCGCACGCACGCGATCAAAACCATTATCGAACAAGGCGCCCTTTTGGAGATCATCCGCACCATCCGCAATCTGTCACCCGCCCAGCGGGAACTCATCAGACTAAAAGTCGAAAACAGCCGCGAAATCATCGCCGCAAACAAGGCTCTGGCCAAAGCGATGGTCGATGAACGGGTGGCCACGCGGGTTTCCAGCGCCCGCAGCCGGGCCCGGCAGGCGGTCGAACGCGCCCGGAAAAAACTGGCCAAAAGCATCGAATCCACCATCCGCCGGGTTATTCCGGAAGAAGTTTCCGACACTGAGATGTGGGTGGATCCCATTATCGGGTTCCGGGGAAGATACAACTTCACTGACGAGTGCTATCTCGCCGCCCGGGGCGACATTGGTGGTTTTGGCGTGTCCTCGGACCTGACTCTGAATGCCTTCGGGGCCCTCGGTTACCAATGGAATAAAACCTTCTCGACGGAATTGGGTTACCGCTACCTCTACGTCGACTATGCCCACGACGGCTTCGTCTTCGACGCGGCCACCAAGGGGCTGTTCCTGGGAGCTACTTTCAGGTTTTAGTCGTCCCGCCGGTTGGCGGACGAGGCGTGGTTCAGTCCCGCCGGTAACGCACGGCACTGGACCACCGCATGGAGGGGCGCTCAATCAGGAGGTGCAGCCCCCAGGACAGCCCGAGGGAAATCGCAAACAGTCCCAGCACTGCGGCAGTATCCTGCCACGGGCCGCGGGGCATCCGGGCCAGCCATGGCATAAGCAGCCCGGCGACCACGACGTGGAACAGGTAAAACGGATAGGACACCGTGCCCAGCCATTCCAGCACCCGGTGGTGCAGGGGCACGCTGGTGATGGCCACGGCGGTGAGCAGACCCGTCAGGGCCTGGGGCCAGCCCATGACCCGCCAGGTGACCAGTCCACAAGCCAGGAGCGAGAGCCCATGGACGACGGCCCCGGTCCGTCCACTGAGACGCCAGAAGGTGAGGATACCCATGGCGAAGAGAGCCGAGAACATCTGGACGGTGCGGAAGTGGGTGGCCAGCAGAGGCAGCGCCACCAGGGCGGCCATGACAGTCCACCGCACCGCCGCGTGGCGATGGCGCAGGAGGGGAAAGAGCAGGCCGATGGCCAGGTAATACTGGGCTTCCAGGGCCAGCGTCCAATAAATCTCCATCAGCCACGGGCGGTGCAGCACGTCATTCAGATAGAAAAAATGCGGCCACCAGTCAGTCCACGTCCGGGCCGCCATGGTGGCTCCGTTTTGAACGAGAAACGGCACCAGCATGGCTCCCACGGAAACCAGATAGAGGGGATGGAGCCGCAAGACCCGTTTCCAGAGAAACCGGCCATAATCCCGCAGCCGGTAACCGCCGCGGTCCATGGTCCAGGGCAGGATGAATCCACTGATCACAAAAAACACATACACCCCCAGCCAGCCGTGGGTGCCCAGCCATTTCAGGGGCATGTCCGCCGGAAAACCTTCGTTGAAGTCCCCATTCCGGGTGAAGTGGAACAGGCCCACCCACAACGCCGCGAGGCCCCGCAGGGCATCCAGCACCGCCAGACGCGGTCGGGGAACAGGGCAGGGGGCAGACATGGGCGTGCAGAATGCCGGACTCCCCGCACTTGCCAACCGACTTCCTTTCCCAGGAGGCGCGGCGCTGGATTGAAAAAAGCCCACCGGTCCAGCTTGCCATGCCGCCCCCCTTCACGCCATACTTCCCCCGACATGAGCCATCCCACCTTCTCCCGCCGCGCCTTCCTCGGCACCACTACCCTCGCCGCCGCCAGCCTGCATCAGCGTCTGGAGGCTGCGGACAATGTCACGGGCCTCAAAGGCCACATCAATCACTCCGCCTGCAAATGGTGTTATGACAAAATCCCCTTCGAGGACCTCTGCCGGGCCGGCAAGGAGATGGGGCTGACTTCGATCGATCTGGTGGATCCGCCCGACTTCGGGGTCATGAAGAAATACGGTCTGACCACCGCCATGGTCAGTTTCCCCAGCCTGGAGGTGAACGGGAAAAAAATCGGAAGCATTCCCCATGGTTTCAACCGGGTGGAGAATCATGAAACCCTGATCAAACTGTATGAGCCGCTCTTCAAACAGACTGCCGACTTCGGGGCGAAGCAGGTGATTTGTTTCTCCGGCAACCGCGACGGCATGGACCCGGAAACGGGGATCAAAAACTGCGCGGAAGGGCTGAAAAAACTCCTGCCGCTGGCGGAAAAACACGGCATCACGCTAGTGATGGAACTGCTCAACAGCCGGGTGAATCACGCCGACTACATGTGTGATACCAGCGCGTGG
Organism: bacterium; assembly: GCA_043753485.1. GTDB lineage: Bacteria > Verrucomicrobiota > Verrucomicrobiia > Verrucomicrobiales > V1-33 > CAIZWU01. The sequence goes on along the minus strand of JAYUWQ010001018.1, from coordinate 1,864 downwards.
GGCATCCAGCTTTGCGAAGCCGTCGGCTCCGAGCGCTTCAAACTGCTCTTCGACATCTACCACATGCAGATCATGGAGGGCGACATCATCGCCACCATCAAAAAGAACCACCGCTATTTCTCGCACTATCACACGGGGGGCGTCCCCGGGCGGCATGAGATCGACGAAACCCAAGAACTGAATTACCCAGCCATCATGCGGGCCATCGTGGACACCGGCTACAAGGGCTGGGTGGCCCAGGAATTTATCCCGGCCAAGCCTGACAAACTGGCTTCTCTTAAGCAGGCCGTCGGCACCTGCGATGTGTGAGCTTCACGTTTCTGCGCGACAGGAAAGAACGCAGCGCGCCGGAGATGGACTCAGCGGCGGCGGCGCAGCGCCAGCAGTCCGAGAGAGGCGGCACCGAAGAGTGCGGCGGAAGGCTCCGGCACGGCGACGAGGTTGCCGCGGATCTCCCCGCCTCCATTGGCGGAGGTATGGACATTCATGTAAAATTGACCGTTGAGGAGCGCGGCCACATCTGCCGGGAGGATAGGGACAGTGCCGGTGAAGCCGCCCGCAGAGGCGCTGCCGTTCCAGCCCGCCAACGAGTCCAAACCATATTTCACCCCGGCATTTTGAGTGAAGGAAGTGCTTCCGCCGTTGGTGGTAGGTCCGTGCAGATGGCCGGCCGTGGCATTCCCGCTTAGATTGGCAAACTCATTCGTCGTTCCCCAGCCGGTGCGCATGGTAAGCACCAAACTCACATCGTCAAATTCGATGCCGCCGAGCAGTTCGCCGCCCGCTCCCGGGGTGCCGGTCACCGCCACATTTTCATTGCCGGAGAGCAAACCGACGCCAGCCTTGCCTTGGAGGTTGAACAGCACCACTGCCGCCGGGGCGGCACTGGTTGCGGCGAAGCTGAGCAGGGTGACTAGGAAAATGGTTTTCATGGCAATTGATGAACTACCGCAGTCCGTCGCCGGATGCACGAACATTAAAAGAAAGAAACTGTCACCTTGGAATTCCCCGGCAACGGAATTGCCGACCGCAGAAAGGCCCGGCCACGAGGTGCTCATTTGTTTTCGCGGCTTCGCCTGGCCTGCTGTTCCAAAAACTTCGACCGCCCGACTGCCTTTTCAGTTGCCCGGAGGGACCGGAGCGGCATTTTGGCCGACTTTATGGCCACCATTATTGAAATGCCGAAGTTGAGCGACACCATGACCGAGGGCACCCTCGTGAAATGGTTGAAGAAAGAAGGCGATCAGATCGCCAACGGCGATGTGCTCGCAGAGATCGAGACCGACAAGGCCACCATGGAAATGGCTGCGTTCGATGAAGGCATTCTCGGAAAAATTTATGTGGCCGCGGGCAGCAAGGCCCTGCTCGGAGCCGCCCTCGGGGTGATCGTGGAGCCCGGTGAAGCCATTCCTGAGGCTCCCGCCGCCGCTGCCCCCAAAGCGGCCACCGCTGGACCCGCTTCCGCCGGTGCTGCCAAATTCACCAGTGCCTCGCGTGCCGCAGCGTCCAAGTCCACCGCCCTGGCGACCGCCAATGGCAAAATCAAAGCTTCCCCGCTGGCCCGGCGTGTTGCTGCCGAGCGTGGGATTGATCTGCGCGGCCTCGAAGGTTCCGGCCCCGGCGGCCGCATTGTCCGTGTGGATGTGGAGACCGCCCCGGTTTCTGCACCCGGCGGTGCTGCCAAGCCTGTGCAGACCATCCGTCCCGTGGCTGGTCCTGACGATACCCGCATCCCGCTGACCGGCATGCGCACCATTATCGCCGAGCGCCTCTTCTATTCCAAAACGCAGATCCCCCACTTCTATCTCAATATCGAAGTGGATGCCGGCCCCATCCTCGCCCTGCGCGCCCAGATCAATGCCGG
>JAYUWQ010001017.1:0-6598 GCA_043753485.1 bacterium | reverse complement strand
CGGAAAAACCGGGGGTCACATCCGTGATCAGAATTCCACCGTTCGCGGGATCGAGCTTGAGATAACTCCGCAGCTGGGGATCGAGCGTGGGGGACATGCGCACCCCAAAGCTGGGCAAGCCCTCGTAGGGTGGTGTCGCCACATCCTTGAGGAAACGGTCCACCATCGCCGCCGGCAGAATGTCGGAGACCTGGTCGCGGGAGTTGTAACGCAGCAGCATGCCGGCGAGTTTTCCCTGATAGATTACCGGCAGGGTGAAGGTCCCGCTGCGATATTGCACCGCACCATTGGCCTGGAAGATGAGGAAAAATTGATCCTCGAGAAAATAAGGACCCAGATCGACCCGGTTGAACTCGACCGGGGAACTCACGGGCGTCCCATTGCTCTCAAACTGCCAGACGTCGAGACTTGCCTTCGGCTTGAGGGTGGTATCGATTTCCAGCGCTTCCATGCCTTTGAAGAAATCGCCGGGATCCTCATCGGGGATGATGGTGGCGAGGTTGATCTCATAATCGACCGCTTCGACTTTGGCGGTGATGCGTTTGCCGGAGGCGGCCTGCTCCAACTCAATGTAATTGGCGTCCTGGGCCAGTTCGGCAGTAACAAGCACCCGGTTTCCCTGGAGCAGGGCACCGAGACCACGACGCGTATTGGGCCGTTGTTTTTGCCATGGCAGGGCGAAGTTGTAACCCTGGCTGGTGATATTGACCCGCAGGATGGAGGTCTCCGGGGCAGGCGCGGCGGCAGCCATGGATGGCAGCGCCAGCGGCAGGAGGAGTGCGGCGAGAAAGGGACGGAATTTCATGTCAGGAAAAATAGTGTCAGGGTAAAAATCAGGGAGCGATGTAGCGGTCCTGGGCGAGGCCGTATTTGCGCTGGATGCGGTCCTGGGCGGCAGCAATGAGCTTCTTTTCCAGCACGATGGGGCGGCCTTCCCCGGCGAGGCGGATCGTGAGATGGGTGCCGTCAGGCTCCTTGGCGAAAGCGTCAGCGGCATCCTTAAGGGATTTGATCTTCACTCCGTTGATCTCCTCCACCACCTGGCCGGTGTAGTCACGGAACCAGGTATTGATGGCATCCGGCAGCACACTGGTGAGGACCACGATCTCCGGCAGCTCTTTGTAGAGTTCATCCTGGGCGTAGTAGTCGTAGAAGTAGCGGGTCCGGAGATTTGTCAGGCTAAAAGCGCCCATCAGCTCGTGATCCAGCGGCTGGAAGACCAGACCGGCATGCATCAGATACTCCGGCTGCTGTTCGTAGCGGTTGGCCTGCATCAGATAAGCCGGGAACGGTTTGAGGGTGATTTCAAACTCCTGCTCCTTGCTGTCGCGCCAGACCTTGAGCTTGAGTTTGTCGCCCACAAATTTGCGTTCCACCACCTCCGCCATTTCGGTCTGTTCCCCTTCGATATCGATGGAACCGGTGCTGTCCACCGGGTAGCCGTCGAGGGCGAGCAGGACATCGCCGACTTTGAGGATTCCCCCGCAGCTGCCGGTGCTGTCGACTGCGGTGATCATCACTCCGGTGTCGTTGTCAGGCAGGTTCAGGGCCTTGCGCTGGGCAGGATTGAGAATGGGATATTTTTGGATGGCCAGTTCGACATAGTGATCATACCGCCCGTCCTGCACGTCCTTCAGAAACCTCCGGATCACCGGAGTGGGAATCATATAACCGGTGTTTTGCGCCACATCGCCGCTATAACCTTGGAAGGCCACGCCCACCACCTGGGTTCCCTGCAGCACTGGACCACCGGAGTTCCCGGGATTGATCGCGGCATCGATCTGAATCGCAAGATGCTGGTCCACCCCGCTGTGGCTGTATTCCTGGTAGTCCACCCGGCTGACCACGCCGCGGGTGACAGAGATACGTTCTCCGCCAATCGGAAATCCGACTACTTTCACGGTGGTGTCCAGCTTGGGGATCTCCGTGCTGATGGACAATGGCACGGCTTTGGCAAAAGCTTCGGAGGACTGTTCCAGTTCGAGCAGGGCGAGGTCGCAGTCGTGGGCGATGAATTTGACCCGCGCGCGGTGTGGGGTGGAGTCCCCGACTTTTTTAACCACGATGCGGCTGGCATCACTGACGACGTGGGCATTGGTCAAAAAAAGATTGGGACCGATCAGGAAGGCGGTGCCGGTGCCGCCGGAAGGCGTGGCGGCATTCCACGGAGTGCGGTAATCCACCCGCAGGGCGGAGCATTCAACATTCACGATGCTCTCGTATTGTTTACCAAGGGAGGTGGTTTTTTCATCCGGCGACTCCTGCTGCGCAGAAGCCACGGGCAAAACAGTCAGAACAGCAAGGCAAGCCAGCGCAGCCGGCCGGAAGTGGGTAGAGCGGAACATGGATTGGTTCGGATTTGGTAAAAAGGAACTCCGTGGGAAGGCCTGACTAAACGGGGGCTCGCGGCAAAGTAAAGTCCCGCCTTCGACGCGCTGGACAGCGCACCCGGGATCATATTATGTTTCCGCAATTCAAATGAGCCGGTATCTGAATTCCCCCCGAGAAGCGGACTGGTACGCCTGCCCGACCTGTGGTGACGAGGTGAGGGTCGGCTCCACCGGCTGCCGGAAATGCCGCAGCCTGCCCGCCGGTTCGAAAGACGCTTGGCCGGACGGCGTAGATCTGCCCGAAGACGCGGAGGATTTTGACTACGAGGCGTGGAAAGAGCGGGAGTTCGGCACGGCCGCCAAGGTAAAACCCCACCAGCTGGCTTGGAAGTATTGGCTGGCCGGGATCGTGGTGCTGGCCGCCCTGATCTGGATGTCGGTCTTTGCCGGATTTTTGCAGCACTAGCTGCCATGGCCTCCGGGGCCGCCCTCCTTCACTGGTTTCCACTCCTGCCCTGTCCCCAGCCATGTCTTCCCCCACTCCCGCCGCACTCTCCGCACGGCTGGCTTCCAGTTCCCCGCCGCTGCTCCTGCATGTGCTTCCACCGGAATCATGGGAGAGCCGCCACCTAGCCGGCAGCCGTTGCGCCTGTGTTTATGAAATGACCTTTCTGGAGACGGTGCGTGGACTCGCCACTGATCCGGCGGCGCCCCTCGTCGTTTACGGAGCAGGCCTTCCTGCGCTGGAATCCGCCGTCGCCGCGGAAAAACTCGCCGCGGCCGGTTACACGCAGGTCACGGACTTCGCCGGAGGCCTCGCCGCTTGGGAAGCCGCTGGATTGCCAGTGGAAGGTTCGGGGCAATTGCCGCCTGCGCCGGACTTTGATGGCCGCTGGCAGGTCGACCCCGCCACCAGCGTCATCCGCTGGACGGGACGCAATCTTTTCAACCATCACGAAGGCACCGTGCCTCTCAGCGGAGGCGCTTTTGAAGTCACGGGCGGCATCGTGACCCACGCCCACTTCACCATCGACCTCCGACGCATCGCCTGTACGGACCTGGCCGATCCTGATTACAACGCCCTGCTCCTGCGCCACCTCGCTGACCGTGATTTTTTCGAAACGGCCACCCACCCGGAAGCTGTCTTCAGCGCCACCGCTGCCCGGCCCATCCCGGATGTCACACCCGGCCTTCCCAATTATCAAATCGAAGGCACCCTGAACCTGCGCGGCGTCGCCCAGCCGATTTCCTTCCCCGCCCTGATCGCCCTCAACGATAACGGCCAACTCACCGCCCAGGCCTGGCTGGAGATCGACCGCACCCGCTGGGGCGTCAATTACGGTTCCGGCCGCCTCTTCGCCTGGCTGGGCAAACACGTCGTGAACGACTACATCGGCCTCCACCTGAAAATCCACGCTTCACGGGCCTGAGCCTGCACCTTCCAAAAAAGACCAGCCATGGATCACCGGTGGAGAGCCCATTTCTTCCGAAGATCAACACCGCGGGTTCCGTAACTGAGGATGGCCTTGCCCGTCACCGGTCCTTTACCGGGGTCGCATTTCAGAATATTATCCCTTTCCATTCATGAACCGCCGCCTGCTTTTCCTGTCACTCGCGACCCTGCTGCCGTGGTCGCCGGTCATGGCGGGCCGATCCAAGGAATTTACCGAAACCGACCGGGCGTGGTGGTCGTTCCAGCCCGTGCGTGAACCGGCTCTGCCGGAGGTGAAGGATGCGGCATGGACACGGACGCCGGTGGACCGGTTTATTCTGGCCAGGCTGGAGGGCGCGGGTCTGGTGCCGGCTGGGGAGGCTTCGAAGGCCGCCCTCGTGCGGCGGGTGTATTTTGATCTGTTGGGGTTGCCGCCCAGTCAGGAACAGGTGGAGGCTTATGTCAGCGATACCGCGCCGGATGCGTGGCAAAAGCTGGTGGACCGGTTGCTGGCCAGCCCGCGCTACGGCGAACGGCAGGCCCGGCTGTGGCTGGACCTTGTCAGGTATGCCGATAGCGATGGCTACAAGGCCGACGACTACCGCCCGGACGCGTGGCGCTACCGGGATTATGTGATCGCCGCCTTCAATGACGACAAACCTTATGACCTCTTCCTGAGTGAACAACTGGCGGGCGATGAACTTTTTCCGGGCAATCCCGAGGCGCTGGTGGCCACTGGTTATCTGCGGCACTGGATTTATGAATATAACAACCGTGATGCCGCCGGGCAGTGGAAGGTGATCCTGAATGATATCACGGACACCACCGCGGATGTCTTCATGGGGCTCGGCCTCCAATGCGCCCGTTGTCATGATCATAAATTCGACCCGCTGCTGCAGGCGGACTACTACCGGCTGCAGGCGTTTTTTGCCCCGCTGGACCCCCGCGACGGCACGGTGGTCCTGACCAAAACTCAGCAGGCCGAACATCAGGCCCGGCAGGAAAAATGGGAGCATGCCACCGCCGGAATCCGCCAACGCATCGCGGAAATCCAAGCGCCGGAACGGGAGAACTCCCGCCGGAAAGCGGTCTCCATGTTCCCGCCGGAAACCCAGGCCTTGTTTGAAAAACCCGCCGCGGAACGCACCCCGCAGGAACGGCAAATCGCGGATCTGGCCTGGAAACAGGTCCTTTATGAATGGGAGCGGGTGGACAGCAGAATCAAAGGCGAAGCCAAGGAGCTATTGATCGCGTTGCGCAAGGAACTGGCGGCCTTCGACCCTCTGAAACCGGGTCCTCCTCCCACAGCCATGACCGCCGGGGACGTGGGGCCGGTGGCTCCGCCCCTCACCATTCCCCGCCGGGAGGCCGAGGGCGGAATTTCCCCGGGATTCCCCACCCTGCTGGCCCCGGAAGCCGCCCCCGTCACCCCACGCCCTGACAGCACCGGACGGCGCAGCGCGCTGGCAGCCTGGCTGGCCCGCCCGGACAATCCCCTGACAGCCCGCGTCATGGTGAACCGCGTCTGGCAGCAGCACTTCGGCAAAGGTCTCACCACCACCGCCAGTGACTTCGGCAACCTCGGCGACAAACCCTCGCATCCGGAATTGCTGGACTGGCTGGCACATCAATTCACCACCCAGGGCTGGAGCCTGAAAAAGCTGCACCGCCTGATCCTGACCAGTGCCGCATGGCGGCAGGGTCACCTTTCCCCCGTGGCGGAACGCGCGCGGCTGGCCGACCCGGAAAACCGTCTGCTCTGGCGCTGGACCACCAAACGCCTGGAGGCCGAGCAGATCCGCGATGCCATCTTCCAGGCCACGGGAGAACTCGACCTGCAAACCGGCGGCCCGGGGGTGGACAGCAGCAAACCACGCCGCACGATTTACACCAAAATCCTGCGCAATGTCAGGGATCCCCTGACCGAAGTTTTCGATGCGCCCCAGAATTTCCAAAGCACCGCCAGCCGGGACACCACCACCACCGCCACCCAGTCGCTCTTCCTCGCCAACAGCCGGTTTATGGGCGAACGGGCCGAGGCCATGGCACTCAGCCTGTCCCCGCTCCAAGACGCCCCCGCCCAAGTGGACGCCGCCTGGTGGCGCACCCAGGGCCGGGCCCCCACGACGGATGAACGGGAGGAAGCCCTCGCGTTTCTTGACGCGGCAGCTCCACCGGAACCGGTTTTGGCCAGCGGCGGTTTTATTCCGGAAACCATGCCCCACCGTAGTGGCAAGGCCACGGCACTTTCCCCGGGATCTCCCTTGGAACGGCTGGAGGCCGACTTGCCGGAACTTCCGCCGGACGGGTTCACCTTTGAGACCGTCGCGCTGCTCCATTCGGTATACGAAACAGGCGCCGTCCGCACCTTGGCCGGACAGTGGAGCGGTGAGGTCAAAGACTCCGGCTGGGCCGTCGGCATCACTGGACTCAAGTCCCGCCGGAAACCCCTCATGCCGGTCTTCCTCCTCTGTGGACCGGACCGCACCGGGCAGATGGTCCAAGAACCGGTTTTCAGTGATTTTCAGCTCCAGCTGGACCGCAGTTATTATCTCGGCGTCGCTTTTCAGCCGGCCACGGCCGGGCATTCCGGCACAGTGACCTTTTATGTGAAGGACCTCGCCAATGAGGATGAACCGCTGCTGACGGCCTCTGTGCCGCATCCGGTCACCGCCCTCACTCCTCCCCCCGGTCCGCTTTACATCGGAGCCTCCCACGGCGGTCCGGGAAGTCTCTGGGATGGGTTGATTGATGAGGTGCGGGTGACCCGCGGTTTCCTGACCGAAAACGGACTGGCCCTGCGGCATCCTGAAATGACCAGCCGCACCTTGGCCTG
>JAYUWQ010001016.1:0-2638 GCA_043753485.1 bacterium | reverse complement strand
TGGGCATTCCCGGCATCACCAGTTGCGTGCTGACGGGTTGACCCGACGCATTCACATACCGGGTCGAATTGTTGATGATGCAGGTGGTCGGAGTGGTTTCACCACGGGCTACGATGCTGATGGTTTGTTCAATGGTGGCCACAGTTCCCATGATTTCCTTGGGGAGGTAGGGTTCCGTCTCCGCAGCACGGCTGGTTTCCACTGCTTTTTTCTCAGCCAGCTCCAGACGTTTTTGGTCGGGTTTTTCACTGGTGTCCCCAGCCACCATACTGCGCGACACCACCACGCGCCGAGCTACCATTTTTTCCCCTTCCATCGCATAATGGACCGTCAGGGGAAGTTCGGCCCGGACCAGGTCTACGGGAACAGCCTCACCTTTTTCATCCACAAAGGGGGTGTCCTTGTCATAGGTAAAGCGCACTGGGGTGGGATTGTCCTTCATGACGACCGAAAGTATTTCCGGTTCCACGCTGAAGACGGTTCCTGTGGCGGTGATCTCCTCTTTAACGGCACCGGTATCAGCGGCCGGGTCTGCCTTTTCAACCACTGCGGCGGAAGCCAGCGGGGCAAGGGACAGGAGAACACCAGCGGCCAAAGAAGGAAGCTGCCACGTGATGAGTGAGTTGGTTTTCATGGTTTTGGGGGGATTGGGTTTGTCCTGTATGGCCAATGGCCTGGAACTCCTTTCCCTCATGCAGGAAAAGATCCATCCTGGTTTGAGGGCCTTTTCCGGGCGGTGTAACGGGGAAATTACCCCGAGGCACTGGTTTTCGGGTGCTCCTGCCACGGCGAATTGCCCGGACAGGCGTCCTTGTTACTCGCATTTTGCGCCTGTGCGGTCCTGACGGAACCAACCCACATAACCACAATCACGGTCCCCGGCATCCGGGCATGAATTGATTTTACCACGAAAGGTGGCCGGCAGATCACGACGCAGGCTGAGCGACATCGCGCCCCAGCCAAAACGGGGGGGAAATGCCTCTCGCCCGACGGTGAGGTCAGCGTTACACCGCTTGTGACGCGGCTTCCAACAGACGTTGCGGGATCGCGCCTTCCGGGCGGCGGCGGAGTTGGGCAGCGGAAAATTTTTCAAGTGGTTCGATCTGCTCCGCCCAAAACGCCTGATGGCCGTCCGCCGCCACTGACTCGACCAGGCGCGCCAGGTAATCCTGACAGCCTGTCTCGAGGAAGGAACCCAGGCCGGCCCGCAGGTGATCCGCGCCCGGGGGAAGCCGCCAGGATTGGCAGGGCGCAGGCCACGGGTTCAGCAGACCCACCGGAAAATCCCACCATTGGGAGGCGGGATGCATGCCGTGATAAAGACACCTCGCCAGTGGTCCAAACAGCGCGCGGAAATTGCCGGGCAGGGGGCCGTAATGATCCCCTGCTTCTGCGCCCTGTGGTTTGCGGGTCAGTTCCAGGTGCAGCCACCCACCGTCAGCCCTGACTGCCATCCACCATGCCGCGGACGGCCAAACCCCGGCCCGGTTGAATGGCGGCCGGTGCTCCAGCAACAAAGCCGCTTCCATGGCAACCGCCTCGGCGGCCGAGCCGCAGATCCTCCACTGGATATCCGCAGTGCGCTGGATCAGGCGGAGGGTCCGGCGCGGATGCCGGTCCGGATCCACGTGCCGGTAACTGCCAAGCCGGTTTTTGAGGCACCCCGACTGGCCGATGTCGAGAAGCTTGCCGGCCTCATCATGGAAAAAGTAGACGCCCGGGTCTGCGGGGAGAGCCCCAAAAAATTCCGCTCCGAACCGGGCCATCAGCGGGTTGGCAGTGGCGAACAGCAAAGGCTGGCGGCGACGGGAGGAGGATACGGCCATCTGGTGAAGGTAAGCTGATACCCGATGTCCCGGCCAGGAGCAATGGGATCCGCCCCCTGAGGTCTATTCCGTCCGGCTTTCTTCCATCTCCAGAACGGACAGGAAACGGGCTCTGCCTGGACCGTTCCAAGGAAAAAAACCTGATCGAAAATGCGAGGGTTTACTGAGTCATAATCCCTTGAGTGCGAATAAGATGCCGGCGGTCGGACTCGAACCGACAAACCCTTGCGGGTAACAGATTTTAAGTCCTTGATGTTGCGTGTTCTCTTGTGATGCGGTATGTTCCATAAAGACGGGATATTATGAGCACAAAGCCTTCACAATCAACGGATTCCAATCCGGCCATTTCCCTTTATGTTCCAGAGAGTTCCGACCTGACCCGCGCAAAAAGTGGCAGGGGAATGGCAGGGGGTAAGAAACCACAACAATTCCCAAAAACGGACTTCCGGCACTGGGAGAGGAAGATTTTCCGGCACAGCTACCTTGAGGATGGGGCGCGGGTGATGGCGAAAACTTACTCGGTCCGCATTGCTTACAGGGGGCTGCGGCACAGTTTCCCGCTCGGCCTGTCCAATCTGGGGGAGTCTGCGAAGAAGGCGCGGGATATTCACGCGCCTTCTTCGCGAAGGGCTGGGAGGCGACGCTGGCCCACTACAAACCTGACTACGCCCCGCCGGAGCCGGTCGCCGAGGTGCTGACGGTGGGGCGATATATTGCCGCCGTTGCGCCGATCTCGGAAGCACGGGCCCGCACCCTCAATGGCTATTTCGTCAGCTTGCGGCGTATCGCGGCCGGCGTCAGCGGTCTGGAAG
>JAYUWQ010001015.1:0-2638 GCA_043753485.1 bacterium | reverse complement strand
CTTCAGCTGTTGGCGGAAGTCATAGGTTTTCTCGGTGATCCTGTCACGCGCGGAGTTACTGTCCACGGGCTGCGTCACTTTCTTGAGCGTTCCGTTGTCGTAATACTCCTTGATCTCCGTGACGGTGAGTCCGGCGCTGGTGCCCAACTCCTCCTGCACGGCCCATCCCATGGCATTGAACGTGGTTTTGTCAACGGTGCCGCCCGCGCAAGTCGTCTGGTTGAGACGGCCCACGCCGTCATAGGCAAACAGTTTTTTGCCGTAGTTGACCGATTGGGTGCCGTAGCCCGTCGCCGGAATGACAAAATACTTCCATTCCTCCGTCAGTTTGTCGGCCTTGCTGAACAAGCTCAATGTCCAGCGCACCCAGGTGTTTTGGGCAAAAACCGTCGTATCCGCAGGAATGCCGGCTCTGCTGTAAACCGCTTCAATGAGCGAGGCTTGGCGGTATCCGGAGTAACCGGAAGGAGGCGTCAGATTCGGACGACGGATGGTGACCGGCCCGACGATCTGATCGACACTGCCGGTGGTTTTGCGGTACCCGCCAAAAGACCACTGCTCGCCTTCCCGATCCTTGTAATAGGTCCATCGCGCACGCCGCAGATTCGTGGAGGTCCCGCTCAGATCGATATCGTGGGGGGGACCCAATTCCAAGGTGGTGCGGCCCAGATCGTCGGATTGGTAGTCGGTGGTCAGGTTGAGCTTCCCGGAACCATGGTCCTCGATCTTCTGCTTCAGGGATCCCTTCACCTTGTCATATTCGAATTTCGTAACCGTGCCCCTGCCATCCACCGAGGAGGTCCGGTAACCTCCCTGATCGTAGTAGTCTGTGACGGTCACGGCGGTTCCGGTGCCGTTTTCCCCCGTGGGAACGGTGGGCAGCGTGGTGATGCGCTGGCTGATCTGGAAAGTGGTGCCATGCCAGTCATACGTATAACCGGTCACCACTCCGTCCGTGCTGCCATCCCCCCGGTAAACCGTTTCGGTCTCAGGCAGATAAATCGTCCCCAAACCGCTGCTCGGCCGCGAGGTGTAGGTGATTTGTTTCAGCTTGTTGAGGGTGCCTGCCGTGCCCTCACGCACTCCGGTGTAATCGAGGTATCCATTGCCCGTGTATCCAGTAACCTCCACTCTTCCCGCGTTGGTGGAAAGGCTGACCAGCGCGGGGCTGGCCTCGTTGACCCCGCTGATGGCCGCCGCATCCGCCTTGACCAGCAGACGGCCGGTCATTTCCTGGAACCGCTGGGCATATTCATTCCAGACCTTGGTGGGAGCGGTGGCATGGTCCGACACCTGCCTTAAAATGACCTGTCCGGCCAGATTGAAGTAGTAGGTCACCAGGGAGTTGTCCGCCTGGGTGATGGCCGTTTTTGCAGTCCAAACGTTCAGCGAAGTGCTGGCTTGGCTTTGCGGGGTGTAGGCAAAAACAATGCTGTAAGCGCGTCCGTGGGTGCGCATGGTCAGCACCCGGCTGTCGCCATCATATTCGTATTCGGTTTCCGCGTAATCATTGAGCTGCGCTTCCGTGGCGCTGTCGGGGTTAATCCCGTTATTGAGCATCTGCTGATACCCGGTGGGGGTGATGACATGCCGTAGCAGACCGGTGGCGGAATGATAGGAGTAGCGGGAAGCCGACACGGTCTGGGTGCCCCATGATCCGCCGATGTAGGCATACATTTTGATGGTCAAAAGCTGCCCGCCTCCATCGTAGGCATATACCGCCTTGCGCACCGGATTGCTATTCACGCTGAAGATCACCTCCTGCACCAGGGACCCCGTCCAGTTGTAGTCGAACAACCAGGAATCGGTTCCATCGGTCATTTGCACGGTATCCAACAGTCCGCCACTGTAGGTGACATTCCCGGTTTCACCGCCGGGATTTTGAAAAGAAATCAGCTTCCCGGAACCATTGAACACCTTAACCACTCCCCGGGGGCTGGTCAGGGTATACAAATCAGTGCCGCTGTTGTAGAAAAGCCGGTCCAGAACAAAATAGGTGGCATCGAAATTGCCGCCAATGGTGCGAAGGAAGACTTTGACGGCATTCGGTCCCTCATGATACTGCACGATTCCGCCGTCAATGGTCAGGCCGCCCAGTCCGCTGCTTTGCGCCCAGTTTTTCCCGAAGCCTACGGAGACGCCGTTCGCGAAGTTGTTGTATTGCAGCAAGGTGCTGAAGGGAAAATTGAAGCCGCGGGTTTCGATTGCCGCATCCGTCGAAAGCACCACCATCCCGTTGAAACTCCTGACTCCTCCGCTCCCTGTCATCGTCGCCGGCGGCGGACAGGGTTCGCAGGTGCACGGATCGGGAGAAATGGGAGGAACGGAAGAAGAAGTGGACATGAGTGAAAAATTAGGCGTGAAAATTGCAAAATAAACTTCCCCACTCATTAACATTACGTGAAGGGCGCGAATTATTAGTGAAGTCACCATTACGTATCGTAAATCCCACCCGAACGTTACAAGGTATTTTGATAGAAATTTTTACCACACGGGCTTTAAATCCGGCATCATGTCTCTTTCGTTTGGCTTTCATTGGGTGGGTATTGGGTTCGCGGTTTCGTGCGCCCAGGCCAGCCCAATCATAGCTTAGCCAGTGGCCCGGTTTTCGGGGTCCACCTCAATTCCAAGTTGAACG
>JAYUWQ010001014.1:0-6626 GCA_043753485.1 bacterium | reverse complement strand
ATTGAGGCGGATACCATCGCTCATGCGGTTTCAATCCGCGCCCCCCCGTGTGAGGGGGCGACACAGCCAGTCAGTCCATGCGTCTTGGAAAGCCGTGTTTCAATCCGCGCCCCCCCGTGTGAGGGGGCGACACCGGGGCAACGATTCAATACCCTGCGGAAATGGTGTTTCAATCCGCGCCCCCCCGTGTGAGGGGGCGACAACCCCACCTGTAATCCCCTGAGTCCCAACCGCAAGAACGACTTGCGGCGCGAACCGGTGAATTTGATAGGGTTCCGGACCGGAGTCCGGGAAATGGGTTCTGTCAAAGAGCTGATTCTCAGGGCTTTAAGCGAAGCGCGAACCTACGGGTGGGAGCTTGGGGGCTGGGGGTTCGCGGCGGCTTTATTTTCCGGTTCCGGCGGGTCACAAAATCAGGGGGCCGTCGGGGTCGAAGGACTGGTTCGCGCCATGGTGTTCCACCCGGTGCTGCCAGTTATTGCCCAGAAAGTAGAAGCGCAGGCTGTCGTGGGCAAGATCCATTTCCGTCAGAAGCCGCTGCTTGAGAAAAGTGAACTGCCCGGGGTCCACCTTGCACTCGAAGACGGAGTGCTGCACCCGCTGGCCGAAGTCCTTGCACGTCTTGGCCACGCGGCGCAGGCGGCGCTCCCCGCCTTCGGTAGAGGTGGCGACATCGTAGGTGACGAGGATGTGCATGGCTGAGGGAGGGGCCAGAGGTCAGAAGTCAGTTGGCGGTGCGATTCTCACTTCCACAGAAAGGGCGGATAGGCGTCGAGATCATCGCGAAGGTGCCGCGCCAGCAGCCGGGCCTGGAGATGCACCAGCAGGCCCACCGTGGTTTTCTCTCCGAGGAAAGGATGGGTGATCTCCTCCTGTTTGCGTTCCTGCCAGGCCGTCAGGACCGCCTTGCGGGCGGTGTCCCGCAGAAGCACGGCCCCGGCTTCCTGGGTTTCGAAGTCCCGCGTATTCAATTGCTTCCGGTTCAGCAGGGAAAGCGCCAGCCGGTCCGCCAGCATGGGGCGGAACTCCTCCATCAGATCCAGCGCCATCCCCGGCCGGCCGGAGCGGTCGCGATGCAAAAAACCCACCGCCGCATCCAGCCCGGTGGATTCCAAGGCCGACCGGCAATCGTGGGCCAGCAGGCTGTAGAGGAAGGACAGCAGGCAATTGAAGGGATCGCGCGGCGGGCGGCGGCTGCGGCCCTCGAAGAGGAGCGCCGGGTCCCCGTGGGTGGTGCAGGCGGACAAGTGTTGGAAATACGTGTCCGCGGCGTCGCCCTCGATCCCCCGCAGGATCTCCAGATCCGTGCAAAGCCGCGCATCCTGGGCCCGGCAGGCCAACCGGCGTCCGGCGGATTCCATCTCTTCCCGGCCATGATCCCGTGCGGCCCGCAGAAGCACGGTGCGGCAATTGGTGATCTTGGCCGCCACCATCTCGCGGGCCACCAGCACCGCGGCGGCTTTGTCATCCGCCACCCGGTATTGTTGGCGGCGCAGCATCACATTGCCCGGCGAAAAGCCGACCGCTGCCGCGAGGAATTTTCCGTATGGATTGCAGAACGACACCGTCACTCCCCCGGCGGCGCAGGCCTGCATCAAGCCCGGCGACATCCCGATATCCCAACCCAGCGTGACGATCCCATCCAAGTTATGCAGCGGCACGCGCAGCTTGCTCACTTTTTCATGCCGCACGTCCACGGCTTCCCCGTCCTTGCTGAGCCAGGCCCCTTCCAGGGTGACGAAGAGAGTGTTGAGATGACGTTTCATGAATGAGGGAGGTGCATGGGGAGATTTGAACAGAAGGACACCAGGGGCAGGGAGCGGGAGAATGTGTCCCGGCTGTCCCCAGCCGGGTTCGGAGCAGCAGATGTCAAGGTTCTAGGCCGTCTGGAGATTGAGTTAAGATTTCAGCAAATTCCCGCGCATTCCACGCCGCCGCCCCCCGCGGCCGGCTCATCGCCTCCGGCAGGCAGATCTCCAGGAGCGAACAGGCCTCACACTTTTTCTCCCGCACTGCCCGGGGCGTCACCCCGCCGTCGATCAGTTCATGCAGCCGCGCCGCCGTCCGCCTCGTCAGCTCCCTCAGCCCTTCATCGAACACCACATCCAACCGCCGCCGCGTCTGCCCGTAAAACAGCGCTCCTTCCGGCACAGGCGTGGCAAAACATTCCTCCAGGCAAATCGCCTGGGCACACAACTGCACCAGATCCGCATCGTGCGCCTTCGGTTTGCCCCGCTTATACTCCACGGGAAACGGCTGCCACCCGCCGTCCGGCCGCCGATGCAACTCCACCACATCCGCCACCCCGTGCAGCCCCAGCGACTCCGACCGCAGTTGCAGGCTCCGCGTGATCCGCACCCCCGGCCGCGATTCCCCGCGCCCTTCATCCACCTTTTCGTGGAGGACTTTGCCTTCGGACGTAAAGAGGTTTTCCTGCCAGAGGTGTTCGATGTGGACGAGGGCGGCCCGCCGCTCGCAGTAAATCAAGTGATTCAGGCCCGAAATCGGAAGGGTGCCAGCAGTCTCAGCCTGAGGGCTGGGCCTGGCATCGGGCGGCGTGCTCATGGAGGCGGTCCGTTGGCACTTCAGTCAAGGTGGCGCTGGTGGAGCTTCACGCCTTTTGGCAGGTTGGCATCCGTCCATGGGCAATCCACGGTGTAGTCAGCGAAGGATTCCGGGAAGTCCTTGCCGGAGGCTTTGGCTTCGTCGGAAAGTTTCACGGTGATGCCTTCAAACAGTTTGTGGGCATGGGCACAGCCGAGCCGGGCCTCGCGCACATTTTGCGCGGCATTGGCTTCCGGCTGGGTGCCGACGTGCTCGAAGTCGTAGAGGCCCCGCACCACCATCTCGCCGCGCGCGGCGGAGCGGTCGTGTTCGAACATGTTGAGGATGGATTCAAAGAGCAGCGCAAGGTCACCTTTGGTGAACCCTGTTTTTTCCGCAAAGGCGGGCGAGACATAGCCCTTGGCGACATAAAGCGCGTAGGGGACGATGTGTTTGTTTCCCATGGTGCGATTGTTTCCGCTACCTGTTGATTCGTTCTCTTTTTTCTCCTTCTCGTTGGTAACGGCGCAACGCGTGATGCTTATTTCCAGCGGAGTGATGGGATGCACTGATTGCCCAAATGTGAATTGAACTGGGCCCCTGACTTGACCATATGCGGATCCTTTGAAAACTTGGTTTCCGGTCGACAAGACGGCACCAAACGCGCGCAGATCGAAGTAACGGTTACATAACCATTTAAGAGCATTTTTCTCCCACTCATCACGGTTTTTGGATTGATCCTCTGTTTTCGAAGCTTCCGGCGCGGACGCGTCAATCAAATTATTGAGGATGGCACCTTGATGAACGAAGATGCGGTTTTCTTTTCCATCAGAGGTCGATTGGGCAAATTCTTCGATGTAGTTACGGACCTTGCGTTTAAGGCAAACATCCGAAACGATGCCCCGGTTGGTGTTCGGGTCGAGGCGCGGCATGTTGCCGGCGTCGGGATCTCCATTGGGATTCCCGTTGGTGACTTCAAACAAGACAAGGAAATCGTGGCGGTTGGTGAGGATGGCGGAGTCGTAGTTCATATTTTTTTGAATGGTTGAAATATAAAAATGCAATGCGGTTATATAGCTTTTGATTCGGTTTTTTGATTCGTTGCTTTTTCCAAAGCAGCCGCAACTCTGGCTTCTTTGATCGCTGCGGTCGTGAAAGCTTGTTGCTGATAAAAACCGAGAGTGAATTTGCCTTGCCCTCCCAGATTTAAATTCCGTGGATACTCTGGAGCTTTTCCACAGACTCGCATTTGTTCCGTTTGACCCAGCAAAGATAAAACTCCGGCGAGATCCTCTTCCAGGAAACGCTCATGGCCTTTGAATTTCTCCGTGCGGCTGATTTTGCGTAGATGGTGCCGACTCAGCTTTATTAGGTATGGAAAGACACTTGCTGGGGATGCGGAGGCGGTGCCGAAGTATTTTTCCGCAACGGTCGGCCCCTCCAGTTTGTATTCGTGGGCCTTTTTTTGAATTTCAGTAAGAATGGAAAGAAGACGGCCACAGACATAGGCTGAATCGGTCGTTTCTGCGATTTTGGGCGTGATTGTCATGGTTTTGTTTCGGATCAGAATGAGTTTGATAAGGGCGAACCGGGATTGTTCCCGTAAAGCAGCGGAGGCGTCTTTGATGAGGCGAGCACGAAACCGATCGAGTAGCGGTTTGAGCAGGGATAGAGAGAGTGGTTTGTTCCTGCCTTGCAGGGCTGCGGCATAAAGGGCAGTTAGGAGGCCGGGGTTCAAGTTTTTTGATTCATAGCGGCCTTCGGCATTGGGCCGGATAGTCGTATTGGCCAAGTTAAAGATTGAGTAGGGCAGGTATTCACTGGGGGTTTCCGTGTCGGCAGAGTTGCGCTTTCGTTCCTCAGTAGATTTCGCCTGAGAAGATGGCCCGTAGTCGATAGGGACAATCTCAAGATCTTGGAACCACTGGGCGAAGTTCTGCTCGGCTTTGCCTACAGTGATTTGCATCCAGTCCTTCACGATCAGTCTGGGACCGGCAGCGGCGAGGGTAACCGAGGTGAACTTCTCCAACTGACGCGGCTCGCGTTCCTGTCCCGACCAGGCTGATTTCATGAACGCGGCCACTTCCATCGCATTTGGCCGGAAGCGGGATCGGAGTGGGAAAGGCGTTCCATCTGTCCACCAGATCAAAGTGGCGGGACCGAGTTTGTAGGAATGATCTTCCTGCCCTACCATGTGTTTGAGCGCCCGCAGGTAGGCCTTGGAAGCGATGATGGAGGTGGGGGCATTCAGTGCCTGTGCCAGTCCGTAGGAGAGAAAGGCCGGCTTATCTCCGCTGACAAAACCTGCTCCAGCCGTGTGGGCCGGTGGCGGAAATCCCGTAACCATTGGCGTGTGGGTTCTGGCCAAGGGGGCATTTTCTTCCCCAGTGACCAGACAAACGCCCCGCTCGGAGGCTTCTTCGGAGGCGGCGGACTCGGCTTGGTAGGCTTCCAACCAATAAGCGCGGATGAGATCGTCATCGATGAGGCGGATTCCGTTCACCTCAAAACTGAAGAGGTCAGGCACCAAATCGACGGTCGCATTGGAAAAGCAGGAAACCTCCCAGACGGGCTTTCCTTTTCCATCGCGGGTGGGTTTATCTTTGAGGGCAAGCCATGGCAGGCCGGATAGAAATGGAGCGGTCCACAAGGTGAAGGGATGTTGCTGGAAGGAGGCGTAAAATTTCAGCACCGGCTCAAGGAGGGGCGCGAGTTCAGGCCGGGTGGCAGCTTGCTGGATTTGCTGCCAGAAGTCGTTGTGCTTGCCGGCCAGCTTGACGGCTTCGCGGGTATTTTGAGTTTTTTCCGGAGTGGTATTCAGCCCGAAAACCGCGCTGATTTCATCCACGAGAAAGTCCGAGACCAGTCCGCTATTGTTGGGACGGGAGGATTTGGGCGTGGAAAATAGCGCCCCCTTTTTACGGTCCGGGGGCACGGCGGTATCCGTCACCCCGAGGCAACGGCCCTCACTATCCAAGGAAATGATGAAGCGGACCGCGGTGTCCTTTTTGAAGGCGAGGTCGTCCAGCAGTTTGTTCGAGACCGCAAAATCGTAGAGTGCTTTGAGGAGCATGAGGAAAAAGGGTCAGGGTTGGGCGGGGGAAATGATCCTGATGCGGTCCGGGTGGCAGTCCATCACGCCGGCTTTGACCTCGGCTTGGAAAAAGGCCGGGGCGGGACGGATGATTTCGCCTTCATGGCGGCTTACGATGCGGTTCTTGCGGCGTTGGTTGGCTTCGCGGGACATCAGGGGTTTGAGGGATTCCTCAAAGCTGACGTCGGAGGCGCTTTGCTCCTCCGGGCTGAACCAGCGGAAGCCACGGTCGCGTTGCCGGTGGTCGAAGATGTCGTAGAGCATCAGGCCCAGCTTCTGCTGCATGAGCGGTGCTTCCTCTTCATCAGGAAGAGCGGCGATGCGGGAAGTTAGGAAAGCGTCCGGATCTTCCTCCACCAACTCAAAGTCAGCGGCGAACTCCCTCATGACCACGCCGGGGCGGTGGAAACATTTGCCGGAGCGGGCGCGGCGGCGGATTTCATCGGTGTATTTGCCGAGATTGTCGCGCGGCGGGCGGGCCAGATGGGTGAGGCGGACTTCGGCGGTGATCAAATATTCTACATTCTGGCGGGCCAGCATATTCCGCTGGGTGCAGTCCTCGGCCCCGCCTCCGGCCAAGATTGGTTTGGCTTTTTCCGGCTCCTTCATCCACGTTTTGGCGCTGTCGATGCTGACCACGCGGGTGACTTCATTCCGCCGGAAGGAAAACCATGCGCCGGGCTTCACGATGCGGATGGAGTCGATGAGGTAATACATCTGCGGCTCCCAGAAAATGGATTCCAGGATGCCGCGGGCAGCGGAGGGTGTGGGCACTTCATAGCTGACGCGTTCCACCTTCATCTCAGGCCGGGAGAAGCAGGCGAAATCCCCCCAGACGCGGAGAGTGACTAGATTGGGATTCATGGCAGTGGGATCAAAGGAGAGTGATGGGATAGGGTAAAATGAAAGGTGGTCAAAAAATCAGATCCGTCAGCGGCTGCCCATCCACGAGCAGGCCGAGATGCCGGTGATACCAGGCGTGGCCCAG
>JAYUWQ010001013.1:0-6634 GCA_043753485.1 bacterium | reverse complement strand
ACCGCTGGAAAACATCTCCGCGTCATGTCCTGCGTGCCGGATTCCCCGCAGGCCGATTCCTTCACGCCGCCCATCCCTGTTCCGTCAGGACGGCCCGTTCGCCTCAGGGTGGAAGTGGACTTCGAGCGGCTCCGGTTCGGCTATCGCGTCGACGGCGTGCACGGGGAATGGCAATGGCTGCCCGAATCCTTCGACGCCAGCATTCTCTCCGATGAATGCAATGCCCCCGGCCACGCCAGCTTCACCGGCAACTTCATCGGCATGGCCTGCCAGGACCTTGCCGGGACGCGAAAGGTTGCGGACTTTGATTCCTTTTACTACGCAGAGCGGCCGTTTGCCTCCCTGCTCAACTCCAACACTCCAGAACTCTCATGAACCGCCTCACTAAATTCGTCTCCGGTTTTATGATTCCGCTGGCTTTGGTCAGCGCCGTGCCAGCCTTTGCGGAGGCACCCGCCACGCTGAAGGAGGCCTACCTCCCCCACTTCAAAATTGGAACCTGCATCAACCGCAGTGTAGCCACCGGCCAGGGCGGGCGGCGCAGCGGGGAGCAGGTCAAAGCGGACATCGCGCTCGTAAAAGCGCAGTTCAATCAGGTGGTGGCGGAGAATGAAATGAAGTGGATGAGCCTGCATCCCCGGGCGGGGAAGGATGGTTATGACTGGACCGCCGCGGATGCCTTTGTTGAGTTCGGAACCAAAAACAATATGGAGCTGGCCGGGCACACCCTCGTGTGGCACAGTCAGACCCCGAACTGGGTTTTTGAGGGTAATTTTACGCCGCCGGGCACCGCGGAAAAACCCAATCCGCCCCCCGCCGGAAACACCCCGCCGCCGCCAGCGCCCAACACGGCACCACCGGCCCCCAACGGAGGTCCGCCCGGACCTAACGGAGCTCCTCCCGGCGCGCGCCGCGGCCCCGGTGGTTTTCCCGGACCGCGCCAGTTCGATCTCAATGGCCCCCGCACCACGCGGGAGGAATTGCTCGAACGCATGCGCGAGCACATCCACACCGTGGTGGGCCGCTACAAAGGCAAAATCAAAGTCTGGGACGTGGTGAACGAAGCCATTTCGGATGGCGGCGATGAAGTCCTGCGGAAGTCCCCGTGGTCCGTTATCATCGGTCCTGACTTTATCGAGAAAGCCTTCCAGTTCGCCCACGAAGCCGATCCCGACGCCATCCTCCGCTACAACGACTATGGCCTGGAGAATCCAAAAAAACGCCAGAAACTCATCACGCTTATCAAAGGGCTACAGGAGAAAAAGGTGCCCGTCATGGCCATCGGCACGCAGGCGCATCTCAACGTCTCCGTGACCTTCGACATCATGGATCAGTCATTGGCGGAAATGAAGACGCTCGGTCTTCCTATCGACGTCACAGAACTTGACGTGAACGGAGCCATGGGCGGCCAGCAGGGATTCGGAGCGGACGTCACCGGCAATGCCGCCGCCACCGACGGAGGACTGGTCGCCGAGGCTGACAAAAAGCTGACCGAAGCCTACTCCGCAGTATTCAAAGCCTTCCTCAAACACAAGGATGCCGTGAAAGTGGTGACCTTCTGGGGCCCCAATGATGCCAACTCATGGCGCAGCCGCGCCCGGCCGCTGCTCTTTGATGGTGACAACAAGCCGAAGCCCGCCTTCGATGCCGTCATCAAATTGGCTGCCGGGAAGCCACCGGGAGCCGAGTAGCCAAATCCCCGGCGCCTCAGTCCCACCCTACTTCCTATGCCCCGGCTCACTCCTCTGCTCATCCTTCTCAGCCTGCTGCTCTCCTCCCGGTTGATGCAGGCTCAGGATCCGAACCGCTATATCTTCCTGTGCTTCGGCCAGTCCAATATGGAAGGCTTTCCCGGCATTGAAGCGCAGGACAAGGGTCCGGTGGATGAGCGCTTCGAGATGCTCGCAGCGGTGGATTTTCCGAAACAGGACCGCAAAAAGGGATCGTGGTATCCGGCCATGCCCCCGTTGTCCCGCCCCATGGCCGGACTGGGCCCCGCGAATTATTTTGGCAGGATCCTCGTGGCCGGACTGCCCGCCAGGATCAAGGTGGGCGTGGTGAATGTTTCCATCGGCGGCTGCAGGATCGAGTTGTTCCAGAAAGACACCTTCCAAGCCTATGCCGACACCGCGCCGCAGTGCATGAAAGGCACCATCGCGGCCTACGGCGGCAATCCCTATCAGCACCTCGTGGAGATGGCCAGGCTGGCGCAGCAGGACGGTGTCATCAAAGGCATCCTGCTGCATCAGGGCGAGTCCAACACCAACGACAAGGAGTGGCCCGCCAAAGTGAAGGGCATCTACGAAAACCTGCTCAAGGATCTGGACCTGAAAGCCGAAGCCGTCCCCCTGCTCGCGGGCGAACTTATCAGCACGGAGGAAAAAGGCGCCTGCGCCAGCATGAACCAAATCATCGCTGATCTGCCCAAAACCATCCCCACCGCCCACATCGTCTCCTCCAAGGGCTGCAAAGCCAGCCCCGACCACCTGCACTTCACTGCCGAAGGCTACCGTGAATTGGGGAAAAATTACGGCGAAGTGATGCTGCCGTTGCTTGAGCCGAACCTGAAAAAGGCCAACAAATCATGATGCGGTATTTCAGGGGAAATTCCCCCCACCTTGCGCCTAACGTGGTGTGGGACCGGCTCCTGCGCCTGAACTTAACTCCCCCAAGGATCTCCATTCCCTGCCAACCACGATGAAATCCCTGCTCCCGGTTCTCCTGACTTCACTTTTGTCGTTCATCTGCCCCGCGCAGGAGGCGTCGCGCTTTGAAAAGGAAGTGTTGGCGGCGGGGTTGAGCGATCCGCTGCAACTGGACATTGCCCGGGACGGACGGGTGTTTTTCATCGAACGGAAGGGCGCGGTAAAAATGTGGGAGCCGGCGGCGCGGCGCACCGTGACGCTGGGAAATTTTCCGTCAGGCACGGATGGGGATGCGGGGGCGCTGGGTCTCACGCTGGCGCGGGATTTTGAAAAGAGCGGGCAGATCTACACCATCCGGGTTCCCGCGCAGGGCGCGGCAAGGCTGGTGCTGGCGAGGCATACCCTCGAAGGGGAAAAGCTCACGGACGAACGTGCGGTACTGGAAATCCCGCTGGGCCCGGGCAAAACCCAGTCGCACTGCGGCGCGGGGCTGGCATGGGATGGCGAAGGCAATCTTCTGATCGGCGTGGGCGACAACATGGGACCGCAGGATGTGCCGGCAATCCACCCGGAGGATGCCGGGCGCGATGCGCGCGGCACGGCGGGAAATTCCCAGGAATTGCGCGGCAAGATTCTGCGCATCACGCCAAAGCCCGACGGCAGCTATGGCTCGCCCGCCGGCAATCTTTTACGGATGCGGCGCAGGGGCGGCCGGAAGTATTCGCGTCGGGCGTCAGGAATCCGTTCCGCATCACCTGTGACACGAAAACGGGTTTCGTGATCTGGGGCGACGTGGGTGGCAACGTGCGCACGGAACTGGATCTGGGACCGGAGGGCTTCGATGAGCTAAACGTGACGCGGGAACCGGGCTTCTTCGGCTGGCCGTTCTGCGCGGGCCCAAACCTGCCGTGGCGTCCGTTCGATCCGAAGACGCAGAAGCCGGCCGGAGCCTATTTCGATCCGGCGAAGGTCATCAATGGCAGCCGCTTCAACACCGGACTGAAGGAGCTGCCGCCCGCCCGTCCCGCCGCCTTCTATTATAACAATCTCGTCTCGGAAGCGTGGCCGTTTGCCGGCAGCGGCGGGCGCAGCATCACCGGCGGCGTGGTTTTCCGGAAGCCGGAGGCGGCGGGGGATTCGCGGCTGCCGGACGAGTGGGAGGGCGCCTATCTTTTCGGTGAATGGATGCGCAACTGGGTAGCGGCGGCACGCTTCGATGATGAGGGGAAGCTGGTGAAGGCGGAGCGGGTGCTGGAGGGGCTGACGTTTAAGCGGCCCGCCGATTTCAAGATCGGCCCGGATGGTGCCCTCTATCTGGCGGAGTGCGGCGATCAGTGGACCGGAAATATGGACAGCCGGATCACGAGGGTGACTTACCGCCGTGGAAACCGCCCGCCGCAGGCTGTGGCAGGCGCGGACCGCACCGCCGGCAAGCTGCCGTTGGAGGTCGCGTTTGATGCGGCGGCCTCTCGTGATGCGGATGGCGGGGAATTGAAGTTTACCTGGGCTTTTGGCGACGGAACGCACGCCGGGGGAGTGAAAGCCTCACATATTTTTGCGGCGGCGGGCGTGTGGCCCGTGACGCTCACCGTCACGGATGCGCAGGGTGCCACCGCGACGACAGTGGTGACCATCGCGGCCGGAAATGAAGCCCCCCAGGTGAACATTTCCACTCCGTTGGACGGCGGATTTTTGGACGAAAAGGAAATCGCCTGGGCCGTGAACGCCACGGATGCCGAGGATGGAGCGGTGCCGGCGGAGCGGCTGCTGATTCAATGGGAGAAACGCGATCGCGCGGCGACGGATGAGACGCATCCCGGATTGGCGCTGATGAAAGGCACCACGTGTTTCGCCTGTCACAATGCCACGGATCCAAGCGCGGGTCCGCCTTATGCCGCCATCGCCGCGAAGTATGCGGTGGAAACCGGAGCGAGGGGAAAGTTGCAGTCCAAAATCATCCAGGGCGGGGCCGGGGTGTGGGGCACCCTGCCGATGCCGCCGCATCCGCAGCACACGCCGGCCGAGGCGGCGCTGATGGTGGATTGGGTGTTATCCCTGGCGCAGCGCCGGATCACCGCGCTGCCCGCCGCCGCGGAAGGCAAAGCTCCCGTGCCGGTGACCGGCAGCGGCTTTGGCCGCGCCGACAATACCGTGATGTTCCTGACGGCAGCCACGACGGACCAGGGTGCCGGCGTGCTGCCTCCGCTGCGGGGTTCTGCAGAAGTTATGCTGCGCAGCCGGCGCCAGCGCGCCGCGTGCTTCGACCACAGCGAAAATGCCGCCGCCCAGGACAATCTCGATCAGGGCGGTCTGGTGGCCCGGATTCAGCCCGGCGGCTGGATCGGGTTTGACCGCATCCGGCTCCAGGACTTCGGGATCCTGAAACTCAGCGCCTGGCCGCAGGGCGATGCACCACTCATCGTTAGCGTTCTCGCCGGCGGCCGGGAGCTGGCGCGGCAAACCCTGCCGCCCGGCCCGGCCGCCAACCGGCCCCCTCCGGAATTCATGTTCCCCATGCCGTCCGCCACCGAAGCCGACCCGCCGCAGCAGGTGCGGGTGAAATTGGAGAGCCCCGCCGGAAGCGTGTTGGATATGATGTGGGTGGAATTCCAGCCGCATTAGGAGAGGACGCCTTGCACGGGCCGCGGAGGAGAAGGGGAGGACTTCCCCTGCATCACCTCATCCGGATACTCCGGGCGTGGCGGAAGCAGCTCCTGGAGGCGAGCCGTTTTTCCAGCGCCGGGAGCCGGGCGCAATTGACTCCACCGTAGCAGACAAAGGGCCAGTCGCCCAAACCTGTCAGGGTAGTCGGCATAATGGCGGGTGATGCCGGATATGATCTGGGTTTTCCGCACCCGGCCGGTGGCGGCGAAGCAGCGCTTCCTTTGCAGGGCATCCCTGACCGCGAGGGGGTCATGCCCCACTTGGCGGCGAAGAAAGTTTGGCCTATGCTGGAAAATTATGCCGGTCACCTCACAGTCCAGCCCGGAAGCAAAAATTGCCCTTTTCCGTTCACTGTTCAAAGGCCGGGAGGAGGTGTATCCACGACGCTTCGAGAGCCGCAAAACCGGCCGCGCCGGATACCAGCCCGCCTGTGGCAACGAATGGGTGCGCGGAATTTGCGAGAAGCCACGCATCAAATGCTCAGACTGTCCGCACCAACGCTGGCTGCCGGTCACGGACGAGGTGGTGCGATGGCACTTGTCAGGCGAGGACGGGCAACGTCAGTCCTTTGTCATGGGCGTTTATCCAATGCTCTTGGATGAAAAATGCTGGTTCCTCGCCGCCGACTTTGACCGCAAGGACTGGCAGCCGGACGCCTTGGCCTTTCTGGAAACCTGCAGCTCGCGCGGCATTTCTGCTGCGCTGGAAAGATCGCGCTCCGGCCATGGGGGGCACGTCTGGATTTTCTTTGAGGAAGCCATTCCCGCCACTCTTGCCCGCAAGCTGGGAGCCCATCTCCTGACAGAAACCATGGAGCGCCGCCCGGAGATCGGATTCGCCTCCTACGACCGGTTTTTCCCCAATCAGGATACCCTGCCCAGAGGCGGATTCGGCAATCTCATCGCCCTGCCGCTGCAGAAAACCGCCCGCGACCAGGGAAACAGCGTCTTCGTGGATCACACCCTGACGCCATGGCCGGACCAATGGGCTTTTCTCTCATCGCAGCTGCGGATGCCCGCGGCCCTCGTGGAATCCATCGTTCGGGAAGCCACCGCTCAAGGCCGCATCACCGGGATGTGCAGCGCCCACCCCGATGACGAAGAGGCCCTTGAGCCATGGAAACTAACTCCCTCCTGCCGCCGCGCCCCGGTGCTCACCGGTCCCCTGCCGGAGGAAATTCCGCTGGTGCTGGCCGATGCCCTGTATCTGCCCAAAACAAACCTGCCGCCCTCCCTGCGCAACGCCCTGCTGCGGCTTGCCGCCTTTCAGAATCCCGAATTTTACAAAGTTCAGGCCATGCGCCTGCCCACTTTCGATAAACCCCG
>JAYUWQ010001012.1:0-6644 GCA_043753485.1 bacterium | reverse complement strand
GATGCTGGTCCTGCACGCCCCGGAAAAACTGGGCCTCAAACAGGAATACATCCAAGAGCATCAAGGCGCGGCGCACTGAACGGAGCGCGGACTTGCAGTCCGCCCCGGAGACATGGCTTCCCCCAAGGCACCAACATTCCCAGAGCAATGCCGGGAACGCTCAGTGGACTGTCCTGAGAAGTTTTGGTTATAAAAAACGGCACTTCGGGGAACGATGCTCCGGGGCGGACTACAAGTCCGCGCTCCGTTTCTTGTATCAACCTTGTCTGGTTTACGTTAGCCGCAAAGCAGCCGCCGCGCTTCACGGGGCGGCATTTTCGGGCCGACAGGGATTACTTCACCTCATTCTTTATCCCAAGGTTCCAGGCATCGTGCATTTCCTCGACGCTTGGCACCCGGAGCGGACGCACGAGGCGCATGCCGAGGAACTGGGCGCTAGTGTGATACCAGATGCTCTTCGGAAGCTGGGGATCCATCACTTTCCAAGTATCCTTGGAACCGCGGCGGGCGGCGCTGCGCAGATCCTTCGGATCATCATCCCACGTGCCGCCGCGTACGGAACGCGGGTAGAGCGTGACCGGTTTGTTCCATGGAAGGGGCGCGGCGCCGGTCTGCACCAGCGCGGCCATGGCGCCGTAATAGGCCGGATCGTATTGATCCAGGGTCCACTCGGCCGCATTGCCATGGATATCGTAGAGACCCCATGGATTGGGCTTCTTCTGAGCGACCTGCTGGGTCTTGCCGTCACTGTTTTCAAAATACCAGGCGTAGTCGCCAATTTTTGAAGGATCATCGCCGAAGGACCACGCCGTGGTGGTGCCGGCGCGGGCGGCGTATTCCCATTCCGCCTCGGTGGGCAGGCGGTAGAAGTGACCGGTCTGGGCACTGAGCCACTGACAGAATTTATTGGCGGCGTGTTCGGTCATGGAGATGGCCGGATAACCATCCTGGCCCATCCCGAAAGTCATGTCGGTGTAAGGCGCGGTGGGGCTGCTGATGGCATCCACCGGCTCATCCTTGGGATTCAGGGTCTTCTTGCTGCCATCCTTCCACCGGGCATCCGGCGTGACCATGAAAGGCATGTAAAGGTCCCAGGTGACCTCGGTGGCCCCCATCCAGAAAGGTTCGATCTTCACTTTCACCTGCGGACCTTCGTCCGGTTTCCGATCCTTTTCCGTTTCCGGACTGCCCATCAAAAACTCCCCTCCAGGAATCGGCACCATGGCAAATTCCTTGCCGGTTTTTTTGACGGTTTCCTGGTAGCCTTTCAGTTGATCGGCGCTGGCTTCCTTGCTGCCCGCGACAATCAGTTCGCGGATTTTTCCGGTCAGCTCAATCGTGTCAGGAGACGGCGGACGATCCTCGGTTTTGGTCTTGGGCACCAGCACGACTCCTTCGGGCCAGGGCGCGCCCTGTTGCACCCAACGCTTCAGTTTTTCCTGCTGCTCGGCTTTTAGGGGACCACCACTCTTCACGGGCGGCATCAGTTCCTCGTCGTCCTC
This sequence comes from bacterium, assembly GCA_043753485.1. Taxonomy (GTDB): domain Bacteria; phylum Verrucomicrobiota; class Verrucomicrobiia; order Verrucomicrobiales; family V1-33; genus CAIZWU01. The sequence goes on along the minus strand of JAYUWQ010001012.1, from coordinate 5,142 downwards.
CTTGAGGGTGGTGTGCGTGTAGAGCGGGCTGGCCGCGGGATCGAAGACCACCAGGGAGGTGCCATTTTCCCCGCCCTTGATGGTGGCGGCGAGCGTGGTCATGTCGAGGTCGCCCTTCAACTTGTCAGGCCGGTGGCAGGAGACGCAATTCTGCTCAAGGATGGGCTGGATGTCCCGGACAAATTGCATCCGGGGCTGGGTGGCGAGAGTCAATCCGGCCGGCCATTTGGCCCCCGCAGTGATCCATGCCTTCAAGTGATCACTCTGGACAGCCGTCAGGGCCGGTTCCTTGCTCGGCGGCATCACCATGTCATCATCCGCGGGCAAGCGGGTCGAGGTATAGAGTTTGCTATCCTCCGGTTTTCCCGGCACCAGCCAAGCGCCGTTTTCGCCGCCCTTGAGGGCATTCTCCAAAGTATCGAGCCGTCCGTCGCCCTTCTGCTGGTCGGCATTGTGGCAATGCGTGCAGGTGCTTTCCAGCACCGGCTGCACAAACCGGGAAAAATACGCTTCGGTATCCGGAGCCGGATCTGCCGCGGACAGGGGCATCACGGCAGCCAGAGTAGAAACCAAACCGGGGAAAAGGAGTCGGGGGAACATGGGGGAAAAAAGAGGGACCGGAGTGCGTGGCTTGCAATCGGAATTTGGACGGAAACCTCCCGCCTCATGCTGGAAAATCAAGCCTCGGGGACCGTTTTTGATTTATGGCCGCAATCCCCAACGGATCTGCAAAAAAGTCCGGGTGTCTGCGACGGAGCCGGGCTGGGTCCGCACCGTGATCCGCTCGCTCCCATCCAGGAGGGCCACATTGGAAATCATTTCCAGCGGCGCCAGCGACCAGGTTTTGAGATCGGCACTGCGGCGGATCACCGCCTGCACGTCATCGCGCCCGCGCTGCCGCACATAACTCAGTTCCAGCCCTGCCGGTTCTCCCGGCCCGGCCGGCGGCACCGCAGATGCCACCGGCAGACGCAGGGCGTCGTGACCCGAAAGCGATCCCCCCATGGCGTATTCCACCAAGGCCGGCAGACCATCCCCATCGGCGTCACTGTCATCGGCCGGATTCCCCTGCCCGGCTTTCCATTCCGCATAACGATCCGACTCCGCCGCCCCCGGACTCCCGCCCGGCAGGACGCTGAGACGCCAGTTCCCCGCCGGGCCAGGGGCCATTCCGTGATCCCGCCGTACCAGGCTGTATCCTGCCAGCCCCTCCGGCCAGGGGGCTTCGGTGTCATAGCTGAAATCCGTCAGGATTTCACCGGACGCCGCAATCAGGGCGATGCGCTCCCCGGCATCGTCCAGACTGCCGGTGAAGGTCCCGACCACCAGCGGTCCCGCGCCATAACGTTGCCGGAAGGCCGCCAACCGGTGCACCACCACGCCCCGGGCTCCCGGGGGCAGCACCCCATCCGTCATGGAAAAATCGAATCCGCGGGTACCCCGGACGTCCCTCAGGTTGAGTGGTTCGCTGCCATGGTTCAGGAGTTCGATAAATTCGAAGTCGTCCTTGTCCGTAAATCCGGCAGCCCGTTCCACTGCCGTGGGAGCCTCCGGCACCGGCTGGATTTCGGTAATCACCAGCGGCGGCAGGCCGGGAATACGCGTGAAAACCGCTTCGTTCAACGCACTCCATTCCATGCCGCGTTTGACCCGGGCCTTCAAGGTGACCGTCCACCCGTTGATTCCCACTGGAAGAGAATACGTCAGGGCCGAAGCCGCCACCGCCCCGCCCACGGCCCGGGGGTCGCTGCCATCGATCGTGTAATACAGTTCTGGACTCCCGGTGTTGTTTTGCGAGACCGTCACCGTGGTTCCCGCGGCAGGGATGCCCCCACCGTGCTGATGGAAGACCGGGGCATTCACCAGGGGATAAAGCGGTTTGGTGCCGCCATCGTAACCCCGCAGTTGCCGCAGCAGTTCATTCACCCGGCCGGTGCCACCGCTCTGATTGGTGCCACTGGTGATAAAGCGGAAGAGCCGCTGGTTCGCCCCCAGCCAATCCTGCCTGACAAAAGGCTGGGACCGCACCGAATCCCCCCACCGGGCCGACTCCGCCCAGATCGCGGTATCGATTTGTGCCGCCAGGCCCTGCATGCGGGCCAGCACCCGGCTGTCAGTCATGGCTCCGTTATTGAAAAAATGCCGGTGCACCCGGTCGCCGAACAGCACGCGGTATTCGGCGTTCCAGGCGAGATCCTCGTGGATGAACTCCGGATTGCTTCTCGTGTAATCGTTGACGCCCGCCACGGAATTGGACCACGGCCGGATCAGGGAGCCACTGCCGACCCGCTGATTATTGCCGCTTTCCAGCCCTAGTGATTGTTCAAAGTCGTGAATGAAAAAGCGGAACCCGTCGACTCCCGTGCGGTTGCGCACTCCGAACCAGTTATTGGAAGCGCCCACGTAATCCGACACCGGGCCGTCGTTGCCCCCCATGTAAAAAAGCACCTGCAAATAATCCGCCAGATTCACCGCATCCAGCACCACCGGATCCGCCGTCGGCGTCACCCCATCGGCCGCCCGCCCCATCAGTTTGAAGTAGTTGGCATTCACCGGACTGGTCCGCACCGCCCGGGCCCCGCTCCAGAGCTGATGCCAGCCGCTGCCCAACGCCATGGTGCCATCACTGGCCTCGGTGGCATGCCCGCCGGGATAACCCGATGTTTTGACAACATCATAGTCCTCCTCCTTCCCTCCGAAGTATTGTTCACCGTAGCCTTTATTGGGCCGCTCGTCCGTATTGTAGAGCCCCCAGTACTGCCCGTTCAGATACACATGGACATATCGGATCCTCGATCCCGGCGCAATCTCCACCTGGGTGGCGCGCGATACCTCATCGCGCAGGAACGTGTTCTCCGCGCTTCCGAGATAGGCCCACGACGCATCCTGTGACGTCCGCAGATCGAAGCCATCAAATGACGAAGGCGAAGCTTCCCCAAAAAGGGGATAGTCCATCTTCCCTTTGCCATACTGCTGACGGAAAAAGAGACGGAATGAGTGTTTGGGATTGTTGGGGTCGCGGCTGAACCCACCGCGCAGCCGCAATCCGCCGTTCTGTTGGAATCCATCCGCGCCCTCATTCAACGGATCATTCAAAATCTCCAGCGAAACAGGCCGTTCCGCCTCTTCCCCGCGATCCTGCGGACTGACATAGATGCCCGTGCCCGGGTCCACCAGATTCGCCAGGTCGGTCACCAGGGAAACCGTCGGAATAGCCAGCAAGCTTTGTTTCAGCGTGGCCGGTGTCGCCAGTGCCGCGACCTGGGGATCCATCCCATAATCAAACCGCTGACTGTTGATGGAAGTGGCCGGCCAGCCGGATGGAGCATTTCCATCCGCGGATTGGGTGACCACATCATCGAGAAAAAAATAGGTGTGGGTATCCACCTTGGACGATTGCCAGCCCGCCCGGAAGGCCGCCGCCCGCAGCACGGTGGTGCGGTCCACCTGAACCGGCCCGCCGTAGACAAAACCCGTGGTGGCGGTCGGCGTATCCCCATTCCTCGTATAACGGATCACGGCTCCGGGGGTGGCACAGGTGATCGCCACACTGACCGGAGCCCCGTAAAATCCCCGGTCCACGGAAAACTGCGTCTCCGCCACAAACCCGGCGACTCCCAAGGCATTGGCGGCCCCTGGGGTCGGCTGGCTCATGAACCCTTCGGCGAGGCTGCCGCGGGTCAGGACCAACTGGGGCCCGATCAGGAAATCGGAACTGGTCAGGCTGCCGTTCAGCCCATGCACCGCCAGCACATTGGGTCCCGCCAGACGGAGCAGGCCCAGATGTTGGGACACATTGATTTCCTCATACTGGACCGCCTCGCCATCATCATACTCGGCCGTGGCTGCACTGTTCCAGCTCAGGCTGCCCGGCGCGTTGCGTGAGGCAGTGGGCAGCGCGGTGCCATTGAGATAGACCGCAAACCCGTCATCATAACGCATCCGCAGCGTCAGGGAGAGGACCTCCGCCGGATCCACCGCCGGAAAACCCAGGCGCAGATAACAACTGGCCCGGATCCCACTCATGGGCGCCCGCACATCGAGTCCGATCAGGTTCTGGTAGCCCGACGAATTCTCATACCCCAGATCCATCGGGCCCGCCGGCCAGGCGGAATCATCAAATCCAGGCTGCGTCCACGTCGTTCCCAAAACATCGCTGGCCGGCACCAAGGCCCGTCCGGCCGCCTGCGGACCGATCAGACTCTCCGTGCTGGCGGTGATCGCCGTGGTCCCGAAGGACACGTCCGTCGACTGCGGACCGAAGGTGAATTGACTCACCACCGTGATCCCGTCCGGTTTGGTCAGCAGCAACTGTTCCCCCTCCGCCCGCAGGCTGAAATCGCCATGCAGATTCTGCCCGGGAACCCGCCGGTCCTTCCCACTCGCAAAAACCACCAGATAACCCTCCGCATTCACACTCACCGCCGGAAAGGCCCAGCGCGCCGGCTCTGCGGCCGAATCCGAGAGATACCACCCTCTCAAATCCATGGCCACCGGATTGGGATTATGGATCTCCACCCAATCCACCTCGTCCCCATCCTCGTCGGAAAGCCCGGTCTGGTTATCAGCTATAAACTCGGTGATCCGGGGCTCCACAGCCTGCCCGGTCCCCGCCCCGGCCAGCCACAGGGCTCCCAGCCCGCCCAGCAGCCGGTTTTTCAGATAACATCGTCGCCTCTCCACCGCCAGCAGAATAGGCCAGGGCGATTCCCTGGTCAATCCCCTGCGGATAAAGTTGCGCCCCTGCTGTGGGATTCCGGGGCGCCTCCCCCGGCCTCACCATGCCCCACTCTCCTGAAAAATAATTTTTACGGAGTCTTTACATCACGTGCCGCATTGACGCCCTATCTTCTGGAATCATGAACTCCGGAACCATGCTCCTTGCGTTGACCCGACTCTCCCTGAACGTCACCTTGGTGAGTGGCCATCCCACGGCAGCCAAGGCTGCTTCAGATGCGGATGTGACCATCATCAAAGCCAGCTCAGTCATCATCGGAGAGAATGTGATTACCATTACCGCAGAGGCACGAACCACCGTCCGTCTCATCAGTGGGGACCCAAATCCCGGCCATCAGGGCGATACGTGGCACGGCCGTCCCGTCTCCACGATCCAGATCAAGTCGGATCGGGCGGTCTTCATCC
>JAYUWQ010001011.1:0-6654 GCA_043753485.1 bacterium | reverse complement strand
TTGCCTCCGGTATCGGCCACGGTGCCCTGGCCCTCACCGTTGATCCAGCGCCCCTGCCCGCCGAGATTGCCGGGGGTGCGCTCCTCGAAGTTCTCCAGCCATTCCCATCCGGCGGTGACCGCGGGCTGCACGCCCACCGCCAGCGTCTGCGAGACGGGGGCCTCAATGCCCCGGGTGACGGTGAGGGTGTAAGTGGTGGCGGCGGAGAGGGGAACATCGATCGTCCCGACGCCAAAGGCGCTCTGAGCCGTCACATTGCCGATCCCGGGAGTGATGTTGATAGTGGCGTCCTTGGTCACATCCCAGCGCAGACGGGCGGTCTTGCCCTGAGCCACCACGGGAAAATCAGATTCGAATTTGGTGATCGCCAGCGGCTCGAGAGGCGGTGCGAGGGAAGGCAGCCCATTGGTGTAAAGATCTGTGATTTCCGCCACCGTCAGCGCCCGGTTCCACAGCGCGACCTCATCGATCATCCCCGTGACCCAGGCCGAAGGAGCCGCCCGCAGGATACCGCCGATCGAAGTGGTGTTGTAGTTATACACCGCCCCCGCCACGCGGTTCACGATGCTGATGCCGTCCAGCGTCCCATCGATATAAACCTGCCGGGTGCTGTCTCCGGCCGGTTGTTCGGTCTGGACAAACAAGATGTGGTGCCACGTCCCATCATAGGGCTGGGCGGTGGTCTTGGGGTGATCCACCAAAACCGTGCCGCTTTGCCGGATGTAAATGTCCACCGCTCCATTGGCCCCGCCATTGTGGGTACCGAGGTTGAACAAGGGATCGTTGGTGGTGGTGTTCCCTTCTGAAAACAAGCGGCGGTCATTTTGGCCGGAGAAACTCACATTCGCCCAGAAGGAAACGGTGAAGGCCGGGTGGCGGGCGATCGGCAGCCGCTCGCCAGCCACGTCCGCGCGCTTGAGCATGGTTTGGCGCGGGTTCGCGAACTGGAAGCAGGAGCCCTTATACCCCGTCACCAGATCCGTGGCCACCAAGTTCACCAATTCCAGATCATAACCACTTTTCAGATCCGGCGTTTTGGTCCCCTGGATCACATCCAGCGGCCAATAGGCCACCAGATCGGTCTTCAGACTTTCCCCCTGAGCCTCCGCGCGGCTGGCCGGGAGCAGGCACGCCAAAAGACCTGCCAAGGACAGGAAATGCTTGACCCCACCCGCCCGGAAGATTGATTTCATTCTTTTTTAATAAAAACATTACAAACAAGGCGCAAGCCTTTTCCAGATCGTCTGGAGGATAAAATCGCACCCATGCCTTCGTGCTTCGGGGACAGGACCACCCCCGCCACGAAGCCCAGGGATGATTCAAACGTTTTTCCGGCCCCGCCGGAACCCGGGACCCGCCGCCCGGACGGCCCTCGCCCACCGCCCATCCCGATTGACACCAGGGCCATCCTGTCGGGAACGTGCGCCCTATGCCTCCGCCCGGTCCTCTGGTCCTGCTATCCATCCTGCTCCTCGCCTACGTGGCGGGGGCGACGCCGTTTGGTTTTCTGGTGGCGAAGTGGAAGGGCATCGATATCCGCGAGCATGGCAGCGGGAATATCGGGGCCACCAATGTGATCCGCGTGCTGGGCAAGAAGATCGGCATTCCGGTGTTTGCCATGGATATGCTGAAGGGATTGCTGCCGGTGGTGGCCGCCCGGTTCTGGTGCACTTGGACGGGCCATGAACCGACGTGGCCGATGCTGCTGGCGGCGCTCGGCAGTGTGTTGGGACATAACTTCACGTTCTGGCTGGGCTTCAAAGGCGGCAAAGGCGTCGCCACTTCGGCCGGGGCCATCCTCGCGCTGCTGCCCGCGGCGCTCGGCGTGGCGGTGGTGGTGTGGATGATCTTCTTTTTCAGTACGCGATACGTGGCGGTGGCGTCCATCGCTGCCGGACTTTCGCTGCCCCTCACGGTGCTGGCCCAGCGCGCCCTGACCGGCCACCCGGCGCTGCCGCTCCTGGGATTCGCCGGCGTGATCGGGCTGCTCGCCGTGTGGCGGCACCGGTCGAACATCCAGCGCCTGCGGTCAGGCACGGAAAACCGTTTCATCCCCCGCTCCCAACGTCCCACCGCATGAACCACACCGCCATCCTGGGCAGTGGCAGTTGGGGCACCGCCCTGGCTTTCACCGCCGCCCAAAAAGCCCCGCGCGTCACCCTCTGGGGACATCAGGCCGCCACCGCGGAAACCCTGAACCGCACCCGGGAGAATACCCGCTATCTGCCCGGCATCACCCTCCCGCCCAACCTGGTGGCGACCGCGGAGTTTGGCGATCTGGCCGATGCAGACCTGGTGCTCGCCGTGGTGCCGTCCAAGGCGCTGCGTCAGGTGGCACTGGATCTGAAGGCCAGCGGAGCGCTGCGTCCGGATGCCGTCCTGCTCTGCTGCATCAAAGGCATCGAAATGAATACCGGCCTCACCATGTCCGGGGTGCTTCATGAAATCTTTCCCGCCAATTCCCTCGCGGTGCTTTCCGGCCCGAACCACGCCGAAGAAATTGCCCGCAAGCTGGCTGCGGCCGCCGTGATTGGCAGCCACGATGAGTCCGTCAGCCTGCGCCTCCAGGAGTTCTTCACCCTGCCATGGTTCCGAAATTACCGCAGTACCGATGTCACCGGAATCGAGTGGGGAGGCGCCGTGAAAAATGTCTTTGCCATCGCCAGCGGGATCAGTGAGGGCCTGGGCCTCGGCGACAACGCCCGCGCCGCCCTCGTGACCCGGGGCCTCGCGGAAATGACCCGTCTCGGCATGGCGGCCGGGGGCCGCTTCGAAACCTTCCAGGGCCTCAGCGGGGTGGGCGACCTCATCGTCACCTGCTACAGCAAACACAGCCGCAACAACCGCGTGGGCCGCCTGCTCGGGGAAGGCCGGACCCTCACGGAAGTCACCGCTTCCATGAACATGGTCGCCGAGGGCATCCCCAACACGGAAAGCATCTACTCGGCCGCCCGCCGTTACGATATCCGCACCCCCATCATCGATCAGATGTACGCCATCCTCTATCAGGGCAAACCCTGCGCCGCCGCCCTGACAGAACTCCTCTCCCGCGACCCGCGTGCGGAACATGGCTGATTTACTCCCTCATGTTTTGTGACCGCAAAATCGGCCCTGCCGACCTGGGCATTGACGAAAGCCCCCAATGGCACGACCCGCTTTCCATGAATCACCTCAAACTGACCATGATGTTCACCCCTTGTGAAGAGGGTGGATTCTTCGCGCAGTTTGCGGAAAACCCCGCCGTCTTCAGCGAGGGTGAAACCCAGAAGGAAGCCAAAGCCAATCTGTGGGATGTCCTCAATGAAATGAGTCTCGCCGCCCGCGAACGCGCCGTCTCGGAGATGACGCAGTCCATGCGCTCCGAAACGCTGGAATTGATCGCCTCATGAAGCAGCGGGAATTGGAGCAACACCTGAAATCGCATGGATGCCGGATTTTCCGGGAAGGCGGGCGGCACACCATCCGGATGCATACCGAAACCGGCCTGCAGGCCCCATACCCCGCCATCCCGAGGTGAAATGGCTCACCGCCCGCCCGGCCTGCAGCGCCTTGAAAATCCCCCTTCCCCCCGGAAAATAACTGATAAACCATGACCTCCGAACCCGAAAAACCCACCCAGGCCGACACCGAAAACATGCTCATGGGCGTCCAGCCTTTGGACGCCGTGCTCGAAGCCTGCGGCATCAATAACCACGAAGTCGTCGCCGCCGCGGGGGGGAATGGCCTGACCCACAAGGTGGTGCAAAAAGCCCGTAAAGGCCGCCAGCTTACCGCCCGGGCCCAGAAAAAAGTCCTCGCCGCGGTGAATGCCGCTGGAAAATTGAAGGAACTCCCGCCGCTGAAACACGACGAGGCTTTCAATTACATCGGCCGCTGACCAGGGACAGCCCCCCTGCTTTCCCAAGCTTCCCGCTTTCCGATGACGGGAGCCGGGTGCTTGGTGCGCTGTTCCCTCCCCTACCCTCCTCATGCCCCCTGCTGTTCTCTCCGTTAAAGATCTCACGCTTAGTTTTGGCCGTCACAATGTCCTTGATGGGGCTACCCTTGCCGTAGGCGAGGGAGAGAAGATGGGCTTCGTGGGACGCAATGGCTCCGGCAAGAGCAGTCTGCTGCGGATTCTGGCCGGCATGGAAAAAGCGGATAGCGGAATCATCTCGCGCCGGCAGGGATTGATCACTGGATATCTGCCGCAGGAGTTTGAGTTGGAGAACGACCGGACGGTGGAGGAAAACATCCGCGGAGGCGCCCGCCATGTGGTGGACATGATCGAAGCCTACGAAAATGGTACCCCGGGAGCGGTGGGATTCAGTGAGGCGGACCTGCTGTCACGCATCGAGCACCTCGGCGGCTGGGACTTGGATTCCCGCATCCGCACCGCCATGACCGAGTTGGACTGCCCCCCCGCGGACAAGCTCGTCCAGTTGCTTTCCGGAGGCGAAAAACGCCGTGTGGCCCTCGCCCGCGCCCTGATTTCCCAGCCCGACCTGCTGCTGCTGGATGAACCGACCAACCACCTCGACTCCGAATCCATCCGCTGGCTGGAGGAATACCTCACCAATGCCCCTCACGCCTGTCTTTTTGTCACCCATGACCGGTATTTCCTCGACCGCATTGCCACCCGTATCGCGGAGCTGGATGCCGGCAAGATCTGGGTGCATGAAGGCAACTACAGCACTTATCTGAGTGCCCGCGCCGAGCGCCGTGCCAACGATCAGGCCAAGGAGGACCGCCGCCAGACCTTCCTGCGCCGAGAGATCGAATGGGTGCGCGCCGGCGTCAAAGCCCGCACCACCAAGAGCCAGAGCCGGCTCAATTCCTATCACGATATCGCCAGCCAGGCCGGTCCCGAACAGGAGGAGGAAATGTCCCTGCTGATCCCGCCGCCGCCGCCGATGAGCAACATCATCGTGGACGCCGTCGGCATCTCCGCGGTGATCCCGCAGCGCACCCTGTTTTCCCAGTTCGATCTCAGCCTCACCCCCGGTTCCTGCACCGGGATTGTCGGCCGGAATGGCATGGGCAAAACCACCCTGCTCCGCATGCTGATGGCGGAGCAGCCCCCCGCCTCCGGCAAGGTCACGGTGGGCAAAAAGACCGTCTTCAACTACGTCGATCAGCAGCGCCTGACCCTTGATACTTCCAAGTCCCCTATGGAGGAAATCGGCGGCAATACCGACTACATCACGTGGGGAGGAGAAAAGCTCCACGTCCGCTCCTATCTGAAACGGTTCCTCTTCACCGATGACCGCGTCACCCAGCAGATCAGCGTCATGTCCGGCGGCGAGCGCAGCCGGCTCCTCCTCGCGAAAATTCTCTGCCGCGGCGGCAATGTCCTCGTGCTCGATGAACCGACCAACGACCTCGACCTGCAAACCCTCCGGGTCCTGGAGGAAGCCCTGCTCGACTTCCCCGGCTGCGTCCTGCTGGTCAGTCACGACCGGTATTTCCTCGACCGCGTCTGCGACCGGATCATCTCCTTCGAGGGCGAGGGCCAGGTCCATGTGAATGAAGGCAACTACAGCTACTATCTCGAAAAAAACAAAGACCGCCTCAACGCCCAGCGCAGCGCCGCCCGTCTGGCCGCTCAAAACCCCGGGGCCGCCAGCCCCCAGGCCTCTGCCGGGGCCGCTCAACCCAAAGCCAAAGCCCGCAAACTGAGCTGGAAGGAAGAGCGCGAACTGGAAGGCATGGAAGCCACGATCCTGACGGCCGAGGAGGCCCTCGCCGATTTCGAATCCAAACTCAACGATCCGGACTTTCACCTCCACTCCGCCCACCAGGTTTCCGAAACCGCCGCCGGCATGGAAGCCCAGCGCGTGAGGATCGAACAGCTCTACGCCCGCTGGGAAGCGCTGAACGAAATCAAGGCCCAAACCGCTTAGAGCGTCCACGGCTCACGGCTGCTGACTATTCGACCTTCCGTCTGACCCGGATGGCAGGTACCAAAAACCAACTTGACCCCTTCCGCCCTCCTCTCATGGTTCAATGCATGCAACTCCCCTTGGAAGACAATTTTGAAGACCTGATCGGCAAAGCACAAAAAGGCCTGAAGTTCACGGACGAAGCACTCGCCTTCCGCGCCGGCATCCCGGTCGCTTCCCTGACGATCCTCAAGCAGGGTTCGCTCCTCGAAGGCCCCCTGCGGCAGGTGGCCCCGCTGCTGAATCTCCACGCGGAAACCCTGCTGGCGATCGCCCGCAAGACGTGGTCTCCCGCCCCGGTGGAAGTCACCGGCCTGCTGCACTTCAATACCCATTATGCCGAACTGGACATGACGGTGAACCATTTCATCGTCTTCGATCCGGCCAGCAAAACCGCCGCCATTTTCGATACCGGAACCGATCCCGCGCCGACCCTGGCACCAGTGGCGGAACACGGATTGCAGGTGGAAAGCATTTTTATCACGCATACCCACATGGATCACGTGCTCGCCCTGCCCGCCCTGCGGGCGGCATTCCCGCAGGCGGTGGTCTATTGCGGACGCGGCGAAAACCTCGCGGACTCCGCGGCGGTGGATCATGGTTTCCGTTATACCATCGGCGGACTGCAGGTCGAGGCCCGCGAGACCTCAGGCCATGCGGTCTGTGGCATGACTTATGTGATCAGTGGTCTGGCAAAACCCGTCGCGATCGTCGGCGATGCCCTTTTCGCCGG